>NZ_JBFUJE010000069.1:0-13384 GCF_056401535.1 Luteibacter sp. P4_E6
GTGTTGCTCACCGCGGGCGTGGCACTGGCCACCTTCATGGAGGTGCTCGATATCTCCATCGTCAATGTGTCGGTGCGAACCATCGCCGGCAATGTCGGCGTGAGCAGCAACGAAGGCACCATGGCCATCAGTGCCTACTCGATGGCAAGCGCGGTCATGCAGCCCCTGACCGGTTGGGTCGCGCGTCGCTTCGGTGAAGTGCGTACGTTCATGATCTCGGTCACACTGTTCGTCGTGTTCTCGGCGCTTTGCGGGTTCTCGACGAGCATGCCGATGCTGATCGTCTTTCGCTTGTTGCAGGGCGCTGTCTCGGGCCCCATGGTGCCGCTGTCGCAGACCCTGTTGCTCAACAATTATCCCGTGGCGAGACGACCCATCGCGTTGGCGCTATGGGCCATGACCGTCGTTGTCGCGCCGGTGTTCGGACCCATCCTCGGCGGTTGGATCACCGATAACTATCATTGGTCGTGGATTTTCTTCATCAACATCCCGGTCGGCATCTTCGCTGTTGTCGTCACTTATGCGCTGCTGCGTGATCGCGAGTCGAAAGTGGTCAAGATGCCGATCGACGCGATCGGTCTGTTCCTTCTGGCCGTGGGTGTGGGCTGCCTGCAGTTCATGCTCGATAACGGCAACGACGACGACTGGTTCACTTCGAAAACCATCGTCGTGTTGGCCATCGTATCGCTGGTCTGCATCACCTTTCTCATCGCCTGGGAGCTCATGCACAAGCACCCCGTGGTGGAACTGAGACTACTGGGAAGACGAAACTTCTTCGTCGGTGTGCTCTGTCTTTCGCTGGGCATGTTCGCCTTCTTCGGCGGTACCGTAGTCATGCCGATGTGGGTGCAGGAGGTCCTTGGTTACACGGCGACCTGGGCCGGCTTCGTCGTCGCGCCCATCGGCATCCTTGCGATCGTGCTGTCGCCCATCGTCGGCGTGTTCCAGAGCAAGTTCGATCTGCGTCTGCTGAACACCATCGGCTTTGCGGTGTTCGCGGGTGCATCGTTCTACATGTCCGCGCTGAGTACGAATGCCGCCTACAGCGACATGGCCCTGCCGCGTCTTTGCATGGGTGCGGGCATCGCCCTGTTCTTCGTGCCGGTGAACCAGATCATCCTTTCGGGCATGCCGGACGACGAAGTGGCCAGTGCGTCGGGCCTGTCGAATTTCTTCCGGACGCTGGCGGGCAGCATCGCTACGGCAGTGAGCACCACGATGTACTCGCATCGAACGACTTACCACCACGCCGTGCTAGCGGAAAATGTCAGCGCCGGAAGCCGAACGACGACCGAATACCTGGACCGGTTCCAGGCGCTGGGTGTGCAGGGGCCGACAGCGAACGCCGCGCTCAACCGTATCGTCGACCTGCAGGCGGCGACGCTGGCGGTGAACGATGTCTTCTTCGGGTTCGCGCTGATTTTTCTGGTCGCGATGGTGGCGATCTGGTTTGCGAAGCCGCCGTTTGCATCGGGTGGTACGCCGGGGCATTGAGGGGCATTGAGGGGCGTGCCTGGCGCTGAGGGGTCGGGTTATCGCCGCTGAAGCGGCTCCCACAACGAGCTAAGCGCCTCCTGTGGGAGCCGATTCATCGGCGATGCTCTAACCGACCGCCGAAAAATCCAGCGTCTCCGTAAGATCACCCGCCGCCGGTCCACCCGCCGCAACCATCGCATCCTCACGCATCTTCAACCCCGGCAGCTTCTCCAGCTTGAACCGACGTGTCAAAAAGCGCGCAATCGAACCCGTGTCGTAAATCGTATGTTCGACATGCCCACGTTTGGCATACGGCGAAACCACCAACGCGGGAATTCGCGTGCCCGGGCCCCAACGATCGCCCTTCGGCGGAGCGACGTGGTCCCACCAGCCACCGTTCTCGTCGAATGTGACGATGACGAGCATGTCCTTCCACTGTGGACTCGACCGCAGCGCATGCACGACGCCCGCGACATGGCGGTCGCCAGCTTCGACGTCCGAATACCCGGCATGCATGTTGAGATCGCCCTGCGGCTTATAGAACGTCACGGGTGGCAGCTTGCCGGCGGCGACGTCGGCAAGGAACAGATTGGTCTTCGCCGTCTCACCCAGACCACCGTCGCGCAGGTGCCGTTTGCGCGCTTCGGTACCCGGCGCGAGCGTGACGAAATAATTGAGCGGTTGGTGGTGCGGCTGGAAATTCGGCGTCTGCGGGAACTGCTTGTCGGCGCTATCGCCCTCGCCCTTGCCGTCCAGCGCGGCCTGGAAGCCACCGCCATACCAGGCCCAGTCCACGCCCTTCTCCGAGAGCACGTCACCGATGTGCTTGTGCTTCTGCGGAACCAGCGTGTTCGCACTCGTGGCGTCGGCGAGCAACGGATTCTTCGAATCGACGTTGAAGCCCGGCGAGAATGGCGGGCCGATGGTGTTGACCGCGAAGAAGTCAGGCGTGAGCTGGCTGTGGTGAGCGAATTTCGGCTTGCCCTGCATGGCGCTGGCCGGGGAGTCTTCCGCCATCTTCAGGCGATAGTCGAGTGGATCACCGCTCTCGGTCACCGCGATACCGAACTGCGAGGGACTCTTGTCTGCATCCGGATAGAACGGCGGCTGCGCGGCGACGAGATACTGGTGGTTGAGGAACGAGCCGCCGAAGGCACCCATGAAGAAGTTGTCGCACAGGGTGTATTGCTCGGCGAGGCGCCACAGGCGCAGATGCACCGGCGAGGACGCGTAGTGACCCATCGTCATCGCGCCGTTGTCGCCCCAGGCGACGAATCCGTCGTTCTTGCCGCCGTTGATCTGCAGCTGGTTGTTGTAGAAGGCGTGCACGAGATCGCGGGTGACCACGCCGTGCGGCAGCGGCGTGCCGTCTCCCGTGTGCAGGGCCCACGGCGCGTTCGGAAGGCCGGTGATGTCTTGCTCGCCGACCTTGTAAGGCTTGTGGTCGACCACCTGCTGGTGCGGTACAAGGCCGCCCCATATCGGCGGCAGCGTCGTCAGCGGCTTTCCATCGCGGTCGCGCTGCAGGTAACGCTCCGGAGGCACGGCAGCCAGCGGCTGCTGAAGTCCCGGGAACTCGGCAAACAGGTTATTGAAGCTACGATTTTCCGCGTAAATCACGACAACGTGCTGTACGTGCTTTTCCAGCAGCGCGTCGAGTTCCTTGCCGCCCGGCGCAGGCGCAAGTCCTTTCGATTCGCCAGCGGCGACCTCGGCCACCCCACCCAGCGCAAGCACCGCGCCGGTCGTGGCAATACCGCCCAGCAGGCGGCGTCGGCCGGCATCCGGCGTGTCGTTCTCGGTTTTCTTCGTCATGGATGGATTCGCGATGGCAGGGGTGGGCGCGAGCTCCTGAGGGGGGGAGAGCTCGATTACGGCTGTTCCGGCAGGGTAATCGATGTGTGTTTCAGGCAAAACCTTTCCCTGGGCAGCCGCGGGGCGATGCGATCAGCCCGTCGAGGGCTCCGGGTTCGCCGCAAGCCACGCACGGATCTCCGATGCGGGGCCCTGCTGGTCAGCATCGTTCCCGAAGCGAGTGAGGAAGTCCTTGGCCGAGCGATAGCGATTAGGGCTGTTCGTGTCCTTGTCCACGCAAGCGCGAATGACGTAACCGTCGGCGTTGGCGGGATTGTGTTGGATCAATTGGTCGGCGATCGCGCCGGCCTTCGCGTAGTTCCTGCCTTCGTGCGAATAGAAATCGCCGAGCGTCGCCAGGACCCAGTCATCGGCGCCATGTTCCGTCGCATACACCAGAAGAGGCTCCGCCAACGCCGGCTCGTGGAGGCGACGCAGCGCGACGCCTGCACTTCCGGTGACCTCAACGGAGCGCGGATGTTCGTGTGTGGCGCGGATGAGTTCCGCCTTCGCCCATTCTCGGTAGTAGCCTTTGCTACCCAGGTTGCCGACGACGTAGAGTGCGTCATCCTGCGAGTTATCGAATCTCAGCGCCTCCACCGCCAGCACGAAGGCTTCTTCGCGCTGCCCGGCGCGGTTGGCGTCTGCGGCAAGCTGGCTGAAGTCGTGGCCCGTGGCTACGTCACTAGCCAGCGAAAGATATCCGTCGTCAGCCGGTGGGGTGAGGTTCCCGTCCGTCGCGGCCTGAATACGCGCATGGCTTGCCGCGACCCAGAGCAGAGGCGTGTGCTCGGCAGCGGCGGCTGCCTCCTTGGCTTGTTGGTCGACCCAGGCCGCGCTGCCACCCCACTTCCTGCCGGTGAAACTGGCCTGGTCGAGGCGTAGGACGAAATTGTTCGGTTGCACGACATACCCGCGTTCGATAGCCGCCGTCGCATAGCGACGATCGCCGACCAGTACGCCCATGCGAAGCATGTCGGCATAGATCGTCGGAACGGCCGGCGACATGGCTGCCGCACGATCCAGGTCGCGACGTGCGAACGCCGCCAGCTGTCGTGCTGCGCGCCATTGTTCCTCGCGGGTTTTCGATGCGAGATCGGCGCCGCGCGCCTCAAAGGCCGCCCGCTGGTACTGCATGCCGCTGGCTGCCACGGCGAAGACGCTATCTGGCCGCTGGTGCATCCAGGCATCGATGGCTGCGCGCATTTCCGGGTCGGCGTCATCAAAGCCCGCACGGTTTACTGCCTGATCGAAGATGGCCGGATACCGGGTGTCGTGCATCTGCATTTGCAGGTAGCCGGCCAGGATGCGGTCGACTTCGGCGCCTTTGCCGGCGGCGATAAGCGAACGGAATCCCGCGATATCCGTCATTTCGGTAAGGCGGTATCGGCAATACGCGGCCACGCCGTCCGCATGCCAATGCGAGCCGGGCGGGTCGGGCATGTGCAGACAGCGCTCGATCGGGTCGGCGATCTTCGAGGCCGATTGCACCTGCGTCATAAACGCCTCGAAAGCCGACGAGGCCGTGGCCTGGCCCTGACCACTCGCGCGCGTCGCCGCCGGTGGCTGCCAGACCTTTGAAGCGGCAAGCGCTGCGACGGCCAGTAATAGCCCGCCCAACAGAAGAGCGCGTCGATTTCCCCGCTTGATCATATCCATCCCTTTGTCGCCTTTAAAATTCGCGTAGCCACTTCGCCGAGACGCGAGCGACATCGTCCGCTCCAGGGTGCTCGGCCGTTGCGCGTTTCAGCGCGGCCTTTGACCACTCGGCGTAACCGTTATGCCTGCCAACGGCACCGATGACCTCGAGGGCTTCCTCCTGTCCGCTATCGAACCGCAGGGCCTCGACGGCGAGAATCATGGCGGCGTCGCCGTCGCCTCCTAACCGACCCCAACTGGCAAGGTGGCCAAGGTCGCTTGCGGGGGCAACTTCGGGCAGATCGAATAGCGGTTTGCCGTCGTTCGGCGCACCACCGGCGTCTTCCTTGTCGATCGCGATGGACAGGCGACCGGTGACCACCCACATGAGTGGAAAGTGGTCGGCCAGCGCCGCGGCCTCCGCTCGCTGCTGTATCTGCGACTCGCGGCTGCCGCCCTGCTCCCCGCTCGCTATGCTGGCCTGGAGCAGCCGAAGGGAAAGGTTGCCGGGTTGCATCGCGAGTCCGCGCTGCGAGGCAGCTTGCGCGTAGGTCGTGTCCCCGGTCATGGCGCCGACGAGAAACATGTCTGCGTAGATCGAAGGTATGGCCGGCGTCATGGTGGCAGCACGGTCGAAGTCCGCGCGCGCTTTATCCACCGGTGGCGGGGTCGCCGTGCCGCCTCCGCGTTCCGCCTCCGCCCGGTACTGCATGCCGCTTGCGGCAAACGCGAAGGCGCTGTCCGGTCGCTGTCGCTTCCAGGCATCGATGGCCGCCCGGGTCTTTTGGCTGGCATCGTGGAAGCCTGCCGCGTACATCGCATGGTCGAGGCGCCCCGCAGCGGCCGGGTCATCCATCTGCGCGCGAAGGTAGCCAGCGAACTCGCGGTCCACGGTCGCGGCCTTGCCCTGCGCCATCAGTGCCTGGAACCGTGCCGGGGTCATCGTAGGTACGGCGTGGTAACGGCAGTAGGCAGCCACACCTGCGGCGTTCCAGTGGGTTCCCGGTGGATCCGGCATCTTCAGGCAGCGCTCCAGCGGATCGGCAATCGCCGAGGCCGTCGCGACGTGCTGCATGAAAGCTGCCAGAGGTGACGCGTCCTTGGGCAACCAGGGCGCCGCATGCGCCGCCCCGAAAGCCAGTGCGACCATTACGAACGCGCGTCGATATCCCTGCGATGCCATATCCATCCCCTGTCATGGTGTGCGTTGCCGCCTGATGATAGCCGTAGCCGGCGGGCAGGGGATGCGACACAATCCGCCGAAACCGAAGGGGCAGGGATGGACGCCATGACTCGATCGAAAGGAGGTCGCCACACGTTGCGTTGCATGCCTGAGCTGGTGCTTCTGCCCGGCATGGATGGCACCGGGACGCTCTTCGGGCCCTTCCTCGCAGCACTGGGCGACGTCACCCCGGCGCGCGTCATCCCATACCCGGCGAGCGGCACGACCAGCTACACGGAACTCACGGCCTGGGTTCGTGACCGTTTGCCTCATCGTGATTTCGTCTTGCTTGGCGAGTCGTTTGCCGGACCCGTAGCCGCAAGTCTGGCCGCGGAGCGGCCGGAGGGTCTTCGAGGACTCATCCTCTGTTCGACGTTTCTGCGTAACCCACGCCCGGTGGCACGTTATCTGTCGCCACTGATCGGCCTGCTCGGCGTCTCACGGGGATTCGCGCGGCTAGCCTCCCTCGCGCTTCTTGGACGGCGGCCCGGTGCCGATATCCGTAAGCAATTCATCGAAGCGGTCGGTGACATGAACGCACCAACCCTGCGCGGGCGTTTACGGTCTGTTCTCTCGGCGGACGGGGGCACGACGCTTTCCGGCATCGACGTGCCGGTGCTCTGTCTGCGCGCCACTCGCGACGTGCTCGTCCCGGCCTCCTCGGCCGAGTGGATGCGGCACGTCCTGCCTAGGGCGCGAATCGTTGATGTGGAAGGGCCGCACGGACTGCTGCAGGCCTCGCCTCAGGCCTGCGCCCGGCACGTGAGCGAGTTCATCGACGGCCTACCGGCGGCCACCTGACCTGGAAACCCCTGGTGCAAGCGATGTGCAAATGCACCACATTGGTGCATTTGCACATCGCCCTCGCCGCCGTTCTATGATGCGAAAGCTTGGTCCTGGCCGGTCCGTCGATGGCGGCTGCGCTGGCATAGCGATTGCTAAATGGACTCCGCCCACCTACCCGAGGTTTTTATGTCCGCCGCTTCGAAAGTGCTGAACCTGATCCAGGACGAGGAAATCGAGTTCGTTGATTTTCGCTTTGCCGACATCCTCGGCAAGCACCATCACACGACGTTTCCCGCTCACGCCATCGACGAGAGCACCTTCGAAGACGGCAAGATGTTCGACGGTTCGTCGATCGCCGGCTGGAAGGGCATCAATGAATCCGACATGGTGCTCATGCCGGATCCGGAAACCGCTCACCTCGATCCGTTCAGCGCGCACAAGCAGCTGATCCTGCATTGCGACGTGCTCGAGCCGAGCACCATGCAGGCGTACGGCCGCGATCCGCGCTCGATCGCCAAGCGCGCCGAGGCCTACCTGAAGTCGACCGGCATCGCCGACACCGCCTTCTTCGGTCCCGAGCCCGAGTTCTTCATCTTCGATTCGGTCCGCTGGCAGAACGACATGGGCCGCGTGTTCTACGAAATCGGCTCCGAAGAAGCCGCCTGGTCGTCGCGCTACAAGTACGACGGCACCAACACCGGCCATCGTCCGGGCGTGAAGGGCGGTTACTTCCCGGTTGCGCCTGTGGACAGCCTGGGCGACCTGCGCGCCGATATGTGCAAGGTGCTCGAGTCGCTCGGCCAGGTGGTCGAAGTGCACCACCACGAAGTCGCCAACGCGGGCCAGTGCGAAATCGGTACGCGCTTCAACACCCTGGTGAAGAAGGCCGACGAACTGATGACGATGAAGTACGTCATCAAGAACGTCGCCCACCAGGCCGGCAAGACCGTGACCTTCATGCCGAAGCCGATCGTCGGCGATAACGGCTCGGGTATGCACGTGCACCAGTCGTTGTCGAAGAATGGCGAGAACCTGTTTGCCGGCGATCTCTACGGCGGCCTGTCGCAGACGGCGCTGTGGTACATCGGCGGCATCTTCAAGCACGCCCGTGCCATCAACGCCTTCGCCAACTCCACGACGAACAGCTACAAGCGCCTGGTTCCGGGCTTCGAAGCGCCGGTGATGCTCGCCTACTCGGCGCGCAACCGCTCGGCCTCCTGCCGTATTCCGTACGTGTCGAGCCCGAAGGGTCGTCGTATCGAAATCCGCTTCCCGGATCCGATGCAGTCGGGCTACCTGACGTTCACCGTGCTGATGATGGCCGGCCTCGACGGCATCCTGAACAAGATCGACCCGGGTGCACCGGCCGACAAGGATCTCTACGACCTGCCGCCGGAAGAGGAGAAGAACATCCCGCAGGTCTGCGCCAGCCTCGATGAGGCGCTCGTCGCCCTCGACAAGGATCGCGAGTTCCTGAAGGCGGGCGGCGTGTTTACCGACGACTTCATCGACGGCTACATCGCGCTGAAGATGCAGGAAGTGACCCGCTATCGCGCCAGCACCCACCCGCTCGAGTTCCAGATGTACTACGCGATCTGATCGCGATCCAACTCGGGGTGAGGGAAGAGGGGCGCTTCGGCGCCCCTTTTTTTGCGCTCGGCTCGCAGCATTTAGCGAATTCGCAAGGGCACGGTATAGTCCTTCATGACATGTCAGCGGCTGCTGCCGGCTGATCCCTGGGAGGGGCACCCGCATGAAGAAGATCGTCCTCAGCGCCCTGGCGCTGATCGAGCCCGTGTTTGCGTCGGCTGCCGATGCTCCGGGCAATAACTACGACTGGCGCACTAATTGGCCGACACACTACGTATTCGCCGATGGCACGGACCTTGGCCTGTCCGTGAAGTACCAGTACGACGTCGATCACTTCTCGCACGATGACGGTCTGTATGAGAACGCGCAGACGAATAGGCGCAAGGAATTCGGCTTCTTCATTCGCAAGAAAGGGGTATACGACGCCACTGTCGTATTCGACTTTCAGGCGAAGACCTGGCTCGACACATTCTTCCGCTTGCAGACCAAGGCGCTCTTCAACGACGACTACGGCGCGGTCCGCGTCGGCTTCATGAAGACGCCGGTCGGCTTCGAAGGCAATACCAGCACGGGCACCACATCGTTCCTGGAACCGTCGCTGCCGATGCAGGCGGTCTACGCGAATCGTCGCATCGGTATCGACTGGGCGCTGACCCGGAAGGCCTACCTCGTGCAGCTGGGCTACTACAACGGCGGCAACCTTCAAGGTGACCTCGACGGCCGGATGGTCGCCGGACGCGCGGCGTGGACCCCGTTGAACGATCCGGGCAACGTGCTCCATCTCGGCAGTTCGGTGTCGCGCGAAACGCCCTATGGCACGACCGACGGCCGCGACCGTTACACGCCACCTAACGTGCGCCTTCGCGCCTTGCCGGAAGCCGGACTGACTACCCAGCGCCTGATCGACTCCGGCGTTCTGAGCGTGGCGGATCATGTCGACCGGCGTGGTCTCGAAGGGCTTTGGATCCACGGACCCTGGTCGGTGCAGAGCGAGTATCTGGACGCCAAAGTGAAGCTCGAGAACAAGCCGGCCTATGAGGCGCACGGCTGGTACGCCTTCGGAAGCTGGGTAGCCACCGGCGAATCGAGGACCTATAGCGGCGGCAACGTCTCCGACGTTTTGCCGAAGGGCCCCTGGGGCGCCCTGGAGTTCCTGATCCGTTACAGCACGCTCAATCTCGACGACGGCCCCACGCTGGGCGGCAGGGAGCACGACTGGACGTTCGGCGCGAACTGGTACCTCACGAAGTACCTCAAGCTTCAAGGCAACTACGTTCGTGCGATCAGCGACCATCGCGATCTTCGTGTCGATCCCCATATCGTCGAGGTTCGCGCTCAGATCATGTTCTGACCGGCGTCAGCTCGTTCGAAGGCGACGCACGAGTTCATCGCGGACGACGCCTTCGTCCAGAGGTGTTTCGACGCCACGGGCATGCCGCGACGGCGGCATCGGCACGAACTCGCAGCCGGACAGGCGTTGCCGCGGTAGCTCTCCTTCGAGGAGGAAGCGACCGACGGCTCGCTCGATGCAGGGCGTGGCCGAGCTGCCGAATACCCCGTGCCCAGTCATGCCACGTGCAAGCACCAGGTGAGCATTCGGCGAAGCGTTGAAGGCACGAATCGCCCCCGTCAGCGGCGTCGCCGGGTCGAACTCCGCTTGAACCATGAGCATGGGCGGCGCCTTGGCGAGGCCCGCCAATGAAGGGCGCGACCGCGGGGCCGTGGGCCAGTACAGGCACGTCAGACCGACGGTGACAGGAACGCCGTTGGAAGCCGAATACTTGGCCCCGATGTTGTTGGCCATCCCACGCAACGACGTCAGGTTCTTCTGCCATGGCGTATCGCCACAAACGACCGCGTGATAGACCGAGAAGTCGACCAGGCGCTCGGCCTCGGAATCGAAAGCCAGGCCCTGCTCGGCCGTCGCAGCAAATCTGATCGCGGCACGACGGATATCGTTATCCACGGCGCTATCGCGGCTGAAACGGTGGCCTTTCATGCGCGCGAGAAGATGAGCCTGGGTGCCTTTCCCGTCAGCCAGAATCCAGTCGGCCATCGTCAATGCGGCAACCAGCTCCTCGGGGGTGTCGATCGTCGACGCCCAGGCTTCGTGTGCCCGATGAGGCATGTTGCGAAAACGCGCCATGACCTCGTCGGCATCGCTGCCGACGCCATAAAGTGCCGGCGCGGCAAGGGCAGGGCGCAATGCGGTTCGCGCAAACGACGACTGGCGCTCGTAAGGATCGTCCGCCAGCTGGTCTTCGAAGGTGCCGGCATGATTCATCGCCGAGTCGAGAACGATGCGGCCCGCATGGTCGGGGTACGCGGAGGCGTAGAACGCGCCGACCCACGTGCCGTACGAGATCCCGACAAAGTTCAGTACGTTCTCGTGCAGGGCAAGTCGAGCCTGTTCCATATCCCGAACGTGCTGAAGGGTTCCCACATGCGGATGGAGTGGGTCCGCAGCGCAACCTGCGGCATAGGCTTTTGCATCCTTCGCGAAGCCGTCCCAGTTCCAGTCGGCGAGGTCGACCGTGGGGTCGTGTCCATCGCTCGCCTCGGGATGACGACAGGTGAAGCGCGTACCACCGCGTAACCCGCGGGGAATGACGGCGATCAGGTCGTAACGGTCGGTCAGGCGTCGCTTGTCGCCATCGAGTGGGTGGTCGAGGGAGCGGGTCGACCACAAGTAGCCAAAGCCCGGCAGGAAATCCAGGGGATTGCCACCGGGTCCGCCGAAGTTGAAGAAGATCGAGCCTTCGCGGCGCGCGGGATCGCCGGCCCYGAATCGTACGAGGCCCACGGTGAGTGACCCGAGCGCGGGGGTGTCCGCATCGAGCCACGCCGGCATGGTCCCGCACTCGAGGCGCGCGCCAAGCGCGGCGATCCACCCCGCTTCGAGAAGCTCCGGCGTGCACGCCCGCCAGGTGATCTTTGTCGTAGTGGCCGTTGCGCGGAGGTCGATGGGAAAGATGAAGCAAACCGCGGCAAAAGAAGCACACAGAAGTGCACTTGCATGCGACCGACGTGCGAGCGCTGGGTTCACGGCTGGGTCCCTCCCACGGGGATCAAGGTGGAACGCATGCCCGAAAGTTCCACGCGAAGTGCAGCGGCGCGTCCCGGATGTGTGAATCCGCGTTCGGGACCACCATGTGCTGCCGGAGTTGCTGCGCAACGGTATTTGCGTCCCGCCGGCAGGATGCCGGTGAGCAGGTAGCGACCGACGGTATCCTCAATGCACGCGGAATCCGTGAAGCCAAAGACGCCATGCTCGTCGATACCTTCAGCCACGAGGAGGTGAGTCGTGGCACTGCGCTCGAACGCGGCGTTGGCACTCTCGAGCGGTGTCGTCGGGTCCAATGAGGCGTGGACCATGAGGATGTCGCCGGCAGCACTCATGCGGCTCAGCGGAGGACGCATGGCCTGCGATCCTCCCCAGTACACGCAGTGGTATTGCAGCCCCAGCCCGTTCACGGTGGGAAGGCCCCGGGCGAGCGTCGCAATCCTGGCTTGATGATGAGCGGTATCACCGTTGTAAGGCATGTCATTGCACATGACAGCCGAGAACACGGAGTCGACCGCGTCGAGCGCAAACGGTTCGGGCTGATGTGTCCCCGGAAAGAGCCGCCATGGCTGGTCTATGACCGCGTTGCGTATCGCCGTGTCGACGGCGTCCTCATGATGGAATCGATAGGCCTGCGCACGCGCGATGAGCGTTTCAATGCTGATGTCAGGCTCGACGCGCAGCCAGTCCGACACGGTCAGCGCCCCAAGGAGGTCCTCGGGTGTTTTCCAGAATCCGCCCCAGGCCTGTCGGACGCGAAAGGTAAGGCCCTCGACCTGGGCGACAACCGTCGCGACATCCGCTCCGAGTCGATAGCGATCAGTGTCATTTGCAGCGGGTTCGCCGACAAGGCGATCGAATCTTGCCTGCGATGCCTCCTTGCTGCGGGTGACGTTGGTATCCCAATCGGCCGTCCAGTCCATGCTGGAATCGAGCACCATGCGTCCCACCCGTTCGGGGAAGGTGGCCGCATACCAGCTGCCGAGCCACGCGCCGTAGGAAAAACCCAGGTAGTGCAGTCGCGGTTCACCCAATGACTGGCGCGCGACCTCCATGTCATACGCCGTCTGCTCGGTATTGATGAACCGATGGAGCGGATTGGCGCGACACGCGGCAGCGGTCGCACGCATGTAGCTTTCCATCCGCTGGACATTCGCCGGCGAAGAATCGGCGACGATGTCGTTGTAGTCGGTCGACTGGGCGTCGGATGTACACGTAAAGCGAGTGCCGCCTTCGAGCCCGCGTGGAACGACGCCGATCAGGTCGAATTGCGCGGAGAGATGTTTCTTCGTCCCGTGCACGGGGTGTTCGGCATACGCGTCGTCCCAGTACTGTGCCAATGATGGCAGGTAGTGCATCGGGGTTTCGCCCGGCCCGCCCGGGTTGAAGAAGATGGCACCCTGCCGATGCGCCGGATCGCTCGCGGCGACGCGGATGAGGGCGACATCTATATTTCCGGCCTGGGGATGATGATGATCCAGCGGAACGGACATCGTGCCGCAGCGCAAGCGCTCACCCAGCCGAAAGGCGCTTGCTCGTACGAGCGTCGGCGAGCATGGAGCCCACGTGATCGTCGTGGCTTGCAACGCGGGGAGCTGCCAGTTCGGTGTTTCCTGTGCGGAACTCGTGCCGTGACATAGCAACATGCCCCACATGGCCAGGGTGACTTGCTTCTTCATAAGGGCAGCGCCTTGTAAGGGCCGCCTACGTTAGGAGGCGGCGCACTCCGTCGGCATCAGCGCACGCACCGGATC
>NZ_JBFUJE010000070.1:0-13338 GCF_056401535.1 Luteibacter sp. P4_E6
GCCTTATCGCTCATGCTTTTAAAGCGACTGACCGCTCTCGCGTTAGCCACCATTTGTTTCGCCGCTGTAACACCTGCTTTTGCCGATTCGGTCACGCCTTCACAGGGTCTGGACCAGTCCGCAGCGCTCTTGTTGACCGATCTGCCGGTGTTCGCACCCGCCACGGCGCTCGCGCAGTCCACCATTCCCGACCTTGCGACCCTGACCGCGCCCAAGGCGCCGGCCGCCGCCACCGTCAAGCTCGCTTCCACCGATTCGGATACCGACAACCAGACCGCCGATGACGACGACAGCCTCGTCGCCGCCGCCACCGCAAAACTGGCCGGCCACGTCGACGGTCATGCTCGCGAGGCGCTCCTGGCCTTCGCCATGAAGCTCCGCGACATCCGTTACCAGCGTGGTGGCCGTGCGCCCTCCACCGGCTTCGATTGCAGCGGCTTCGTCCGCTACGTGTTCATCCACAGCATCGGCCTCGATCTTCCGACCAACTCGGCCAGCCAGTTCCTCGCTGGCCTGAAGGTCAAGCGCAACGACATGAAGACCGGCGACCTGGTCTTCTTCCGCACCCGCGGCAAGGCCATCTCGCATGTCGGTATCTACATCGACAATGGTCAGTTCATCCACTCCCCGTCGGCTGGCAAGACGGTGCGCGTGGACAGCCTGAATGAGGCCTACTGGGCCCAGCACTTCGTCGGCGCCAAGCGTCCCGAAGGTATCGCAAAGATCTGACGGAAGCCCTTCAACGACTATTTCCGAAACGGCGTGCTCCGGCATGCCGTTTTTTTTGTCTGCCGTTCCGGCCGGGCGGTATCCTATGTCGATGCCCCGTCAGCCTCCTTACGCGCCCGGTCCTCGGTCGCGCCGTCCTGCGACACCCGTTTTCGGCCTTGCCCGCGTGCTGTCCAAGCGCGGCATCTGCTCGCGTAGCCAAGGCGAGAAGCTTGCCCGTGAGGGCAGGGTCCGCGTGGATGGCAAGATCATCCGCGACCCCGAGTTTCCGATGGCCGGGCACGAGCGGATTGAACTCGACGGTGCGGCTGCGGAGTCGGCCGCGCCTGTCTATATCGCCATGAACAAGCCACGCGGTCTCGTCGTTTCGGCGGCCGACGAGCGTGGGCGCGATACGGTCTATTCGCTGCTCGAAGGCGCGAAGCYACCGTGGATCGGCCCGGTCGGCCGGCTCGACAAGGCGAGCGAGGGCTTGCTGCTGCTCAGCAACGACACGGTCTGGGCGGCGGGTATTACCGAACCGGCGACGCACGTCGCGAAGACCTATCACGTCCAGGTCGAGGGGCAGCCGGATGAGGCGACCGTTAACGCCATGCTGGAAGGCGTCGTCGAGGCAGGCGAGACGCTGCGGGCCACGGCTGTTTCCTTACTGCGCCAGGGCGAACGGAATGCCTGGCTGGAGGTGACCCTCGACGAGGGGCGCAACCGGCATATCCGCCGGTTACTGGCCGCGCTGGGTTTCGATGTCCGGCGGTTGCTGCGCACGGCGATCGGTGACCTGGTGTTAGGCGAGCTGGCCAAGGGGCAGTGGCGGCACCTCTCCGATGCCGAGGTCGCCGCCCTCAGGCGGCACTGAGGCGGTCCGCGCGCCAGCGCGGACCGGTCAACCTCAGCCCTTCAACACACCCAACTGCCTGCCCACCCTGGTAAACGCAGCAATCGCCTTGTCCAGGTGCTCGCGCGTATGCCCGGCGCTCATCTGCGTGCGGATACGTGCCTTACCCTGCGGGACAACCGGGAAGAAAAAGCCCGTGACGTAGATGCCTTCGTCGAGTAGCGCGGTGGCCATAGCCTGGGCCTGCTTGGCGTCGTAGATCATCACCGGGACGATCGGGTGCTGGCCGGGGCGGATGTCGAAACCGGCCTCGGTCATCTTTTCGCGGAAGTAACGCGTGTTTTCCTTCACTTTGTCGCGAAGGTCGCCGGCGGCGTCCAGCATGTCGAACACCTTGCTGCCGGCGGCAACGACGTGCGGCGGAAGCGAGTTCGAGAAGAGATAGGGCCGCGAGCGCTGGCGCAGCAGCTCAATCACCTCGCGGCGGCCGGTGGTGAAGCCACCGAGCGCACCACCGAGGGCCTTGCCGAGCGTGCCGGTGATGATGTCGATCTTGTCGAGCACGCCGTGCAGCTCGGCGGAGCCGCGGCCCGTGTCGCCGAGGAAGCCGGTGCAATGGCATTCGTCGATATGGACGAGGGCGTTGTACTTCTTCGCCAGTGCCGTGATGTCGGCGAGCGGCGCGACGAAGCCGTCCATCGAGAAGGCGCCGTCGGTGGTGATCAGCTTGGTGCGCRCTCCGGCGGCATCGGCGGCCTGGAGCTGTGCTTCAAGGTCGGCCATGTCGCAGTTCGCATAGCGGAAGCGCTTGGCCTTGCACAGACGGATGCCGTCGATGATGGACGCATGGTTCAGCGCGTCGGAAATGATCGCGTCTTCCTCGCCAAGCAAGGGTTCGAACAGGCCGCCATTGGCATCGAAGCATGCGGCGTAAAGGATGGTGTCTTCCTTGCCGAAGAAGGCGGCGATTTTCGCTTCCAGCTCCTTGTGCAGGTCCTGCGTGCCGCAGATGAATCGCACGCTGGCCATGCCGAAGCCGTGGGTATCCAGCGCGTCCTTGGCCGCCTGGATCACGTCGGGGTGATCCGCCAGGCCCAGGTAGTTGTTCGCGCAGAAGTTGAGCACCTTGCGGCCACCCTCGAGCTCGATCTCGGCGGACTGCGGCGAAACGATGATGCGCTCGCTCTTGAACAGACCCTGTTCGCGAATGGAGTCGAGTTCGCTGGCGAAGCGCGTCTGGCCCGGATAGGTCATGGTCGGAAGTCCGGTGGGAGGAATTCTCAATTGTGAGGCCTCGCGCCCGATGAGAAAACCCGCAGAACCCCTTGGCGTGTCAGTGAAGTCCGAAATCCACGCGGGTGGTCTTCCCGCCGTCGTCAATCCCCTTCGGATCGAGCTTCGGCGCCAGCACGAACAGTCGTTTGTCGTCGACTTTCCCCTGTAGCCACTGCCGCACGGCGTTGGCGCGGCGCTCGGCCAGATGGCGCAAGGCATCGGCATCGACCGGCATATGGGTTTCCATCAGCGTACGCATCTCCTCCGGCGGCTGAGACTTGGTCAGACCGATGACGTTCTTCGGCTTGGGAAAGTCGGCGTGGCGGTAGGCGCGCTCGAGATACTTGTCCTGTTCCTCGGCGGTGGGTGCCGTGGTGTCGTCGCCCTTGGCGCTCACCTGCTCCTTGCGAATGAGATCTTCGACCATGACTTTGCGCAGGCCGGACTCATCCTTGCTCGTGTCGATGCGACCGATGATGTCGAGACTCACCGAGGGCTTGTCACTCAGAACCTTCACGATCTGGCCGAGCTTGTCCTGGGCCGCCGCATCGAGCACGTCCGAGCCTGGCGCGAACTCCACGTAGCCGAGGTCCTCGCGGCCACCACCGATGGAGGCGAGCAGTCGGAACGGGGAGGTCACCGCCTTGACGATGAGGTTGCCGATGGCTCGCCAGACCAGGCCGCCGACGCTGAAGTGCGGGTCATCGAGCGAGCCGGATACCGGCACGTGGACATCGATCCGTCCCTGGCTGTCCTTGAGCAATGCCACGGCGAGCTTGACCGGAAGGTGGCTGATGCCGGGTCCCTCGATGCGATCGCCGAAGGTGAGTTGGTCGATGAAAATGTGGTTGTCCGCGGCGAGTTTGCGCTGGTCGAGCGTGTAGTGGACATCGACGTTGAGCCGCCCGCTGGCAATCGGATAGCCCGCGTACTTGCCGGAGTAGGGCGAAAGGTTGGTGAGCTGGATGCCTTCGGCCTTCGCCGTGATGTCGAGAAAGGCGACCGGCGCGAGCGGATTGATGGTGCCCTCGATGTCGACCGGTGCATTGCTGTCCAGCTGACCCTGCAGCGTAAGCGCGGCAGGCGGAGCGCCACCCGCCGTGCCGAACGCGCCGATCTTGCCGGTGAGCTGGGTGACATCCGCCGTGTAGTTCGGCTTGATGAAATTGTCGGTGTAGTTCAGCTGGCCGCGGGTCAGCGTGATCTGGCCAATGCGTATATCGGCATCGGGTCCGCTAGCGCCGGGGACCGGGACCGGCGCCGCGGCGGGTGCCGTCTTCGGTGCGGGATTCGCCTGGGCCTGGGTCACCGACACGGCGCCCGGCGCTTCGGGATTGGCGACGACGTCCTGCACGTTGAGCCGCCCCGTCGCGTTGACGATGACGCGGGCGTAAAAATCGTCCAGTGCCAGGCCGCCAATCGCCACGCGAGGCACGCCGTCGCCGAGGGCGACAACCATGTTGCTGGCGCTGAGGGATGTCCAGCGGAGGAAGTCGTCGTTGGTGACCTTGTCGAGCACGCGTACGCGACCCAGCGTCGCCTTTCCGCGATAGCCGATCCGCGCCGTGACCTTCAGCGCGCTGTAGCGGACCTGGCCGTCGAGGCTGAGCAGGCCGCTTCCCACGCGAACGTTGAGCGGCACGGTCACCAGGGTCTGCAGTGGCGCCACGTCGATACGCGTGCCCTGGATCTTCAGATCGGCATCCAGCGGTTCAGGCTTGATCGTACCGACGACGGCGAAGCTGCCGTCGCCGAGTGCGCCCTTGAGATCGAGCTTGAGCGGTTTGCGAAGATCGTCGGAGAGTCCATCGACGCTGAAGGCATTCGCGGTCATCGTCACCGCGTTGCGCTTACCCGGCGTCTTCGCGTCGCGCAGGCTGAGCTTGCCATCGTTCAGGCCCAGATGGGCGACGCTCCAGTGCCAGTCCGAGCCGGCGGGGTGGGCGGCCGACGAGGAGGGTGGCATCACACTTGCCAGGTCGACGTTGCCGTTGACCAGTCGCTGCACGTCGAGAGTCAGCCCCCCCAGCAGCAGTTCGTCCACGCGGGCTTCGCGGGTGACGAGGTCGACCAGCGCGATCGTTGCCGACAGCGACGACCAGGTGACCGGCGAGGCGCGGCCGCCGCGTGGTACGAGCGTAAATTCGTCCAGGCGGGCTTTGGTGTTCGTGAGGCGAAGCGTGACGCCATCGTGCCAGCCTAGCGCCAGGGTACCTTCTGCGCCGACGTTGCCCCCGGTGATATCGGCGTTGAGCAGGGGCGGTGCCAGCGGCATCAGCGCCGGCAGCGAGACATTCTTGAGGGTGAGCTTGCCCAGGAAGCTGCCTGCGGGAAGATCCACCTTACCCTGCGTCGACACGGAGCCACCGGCCATCTGCGCCGACACATCCAGCGCCGCCGCCTGCGCCTTCACCGTGCTCAGTCCACGCAAGCTGCCTTGCATGTGTTCGAGATCCAGATGGGCGGGCGAAGGCCCGGAGAGGTCCGCATACTGGAGGTGCGAATCCTTCAGCGTGAGGCTGTCGATGCGCACATCCATGGGCGCCGCTTTGGCATCGGAAGGGGGCGCGTGCGTCGCCGGCCCCGGCGCCGTGAGCGCGTCGATATTGCTCTTCCCGCCCGGCAGGCTCGCATAGCGCACCGATGCTCGCTCGAGGGTCACCGCGCCGAGCCGATAACGGGACGTGAGCGGCTCGAGCACGGTGAGGTCCGCGTCGCCATGGGCCAGCTCCAGCATCGCCGCGCCGTCCTTACCGGTGACCTTCAGTTCGTCGAGCGCCAGCCGGCCGTTGAGGCGGATGCTGGGATGCGCCTCGGCCATCACGAAGTTCAGGGCCAGGACTCCGGAAAGTTTGCCGCTCGGCACGGCGACGGGCAGCGGCGTGGGAACGAAACCGACGTAGCGGGCGAGGTCCAGGTGATCGAGCCGGAACGTAATCGACGACTCGCGGCTGCTGGCGAAGGGTTTGGTCTGGCCCTGCGCTTTCAGCGGACTGCCGTCGACGTTCATTGCCAGCAGCGGCTGCACGAAGATGTCGGTGTCGCTGGGCAGGCTCGCGATGAAGGGGATGCCGAGCTCGAGGTGATCGACGCGATGCGTCGCATTCAGGAGGCGGTCGTCGAAATCGATCTGACCACCGTGCAGGGCGATGTTCGACACGGCAAAACGCGCCGGGCCCGTATCCGGCGCCGCCGGCTGGCTCGAAAGACGCTCGAGGATGTCGGTGAAGTTGAAGCGCTGCGGCGCGGTCCGCTGGAGGTGCACGCGCGGCGACTCGATGCGCAATTCGTCGAGGATCGGTGCTGCCCGGAACAGCGATGCCCACGAGGCGTTCGCGGTGAGCCGGTCGATATCGACAAACGCGGTATGGCCGTCGGCCTCGGCGATGTGCAGGCGCTCGATGACGAGCTTCAGGGTGAACGGGTTCAGACTGACATCACCGACGGTGACCGGACGTCCGAGCGCGGTGCTGGCGCGGGAAGCGATCTGTGAGCGAATGAGCGACGGTGCGGCAAGGAAGCCCAGCAAGCCAAAGAGGATCACGGCAATGAGGACGCCGAGCCCGATGCGCCGGCTGCGGCGCGACCGATAGACGGCCAGAGCCTGGTCGCGGCCCTTGTCCCAGCGGATGTTCCGCCACGCGATGCGTGTATCCATACTCCCGCCCCTTCACTGTATTGCCCCCGACGGAAAGTGTACTCGTCGGGGGCATGCGTGGGCGGGCGGTGCCTTACGGAATATCAGCCACGTGCGAGGCTCAGGTCCAGGAGCAGACGACCTTGCCGCTCTGCCCTGCATCCATCAGGTCGAAACCCCTCTGGAAGTCGTCGATGGCGATCTGGTGGGTGAGCACCTTCTGCAGCGGGAAGCCCGTCAACACCATCTGGGTCATCTTGTACCAGGTCTCGTACATCTTGCGGCCGTAGATACCCTGCAGGGTGAGGCCCTTGAAGATGACCTTGTCCCAGTCGATGCCGGCGCCACGCGGCATGATGCCGAGCATGGCGATCTTGCCGCCGTGGTACATGCAGTCGAGCATGTCGCCGAAGGCACGCGGGTTGCCGCTCATCTCCAGGCCAACGTCGAAGCCCTCGATGTGGAGGTCCTTGACCACGTCCTTGAGCGACTGGTTGGCGACGTTGACGACGCGCGTGGCGCCCATATCGGCGGCCAGCTTCAGGCGATAGTCGTTGACGTCGGTCACGACGACGTTACGCGCGCCGACGTGCTTGGCGATGCCCGCGGCGATGATGCCGATCGGGCCCGCTCCCGTGATCAGCACGTCTTCGCCGATCAGGTCGAATTCCAGCGCGCAGTGGGCGGCATTGCCGTACGGGTCGAAGAAGGCGGCCAGCTCGGACGGAATCTGATCCGGGATCGGCCACAGGTTCGAGGCCGGCATGGTCATGTATTCGGCGAAGGCGCCGTTACGGTTCACGCCGATGCCGACCGTGTTCGGGCAAAGGTGCTGGCGGCCAGCGCGGCAGTTGCGGCAATGACCGCAAACGATATGTCCTTCCGCCGATACGCGATCGCCGATCTTGTAGCCGGTGACGCCGGGGCCCATGTCGACCACGCGGCCGACGAACTCGTGGCCGATGGTCAGGCCCGGGGTGATGGTGCGCTGGGACCACTCGTCCCACTTATAGATGTGCAGGTCGGTACCGCAGATGGCGGTTTTCTCGACCTTGATCAGGACCTCGTTCGGACCGACCTGCGGAACCGGCACTTCTTCCATCCAGATGCCCTGTTCGGGCTTGCGCTTCACCAGCGCTCTCATCGTCTGCTGCATGGTTATCCAGGATTGTCGTGGGGACGGTCCGCGGCGCGGACCCAAACGGGGATTATAGTCCCGTGGGCCGTTGCCGGCGCTTGTGCGGCGCGGCATTGCCACCTCCGGAGGGAACCCTCTATGGTCGGGCGGACTTGATGGCCGACAGGGGCAACGAAATAATGCGGATCCGCTCGATGATGCTGGGAGCAGCCATGGCGCTGGCGCTGGATGCGAAGGCAGACGAAGGCATGTGGCTGCCGTCGCAGTTGCCCGGAATTGCGAAGAATCTCAAGGACGCCGGTTTCCGCGGCGACCCGAAGGACCTCGCCGACCTCACTCGGGCGCCCCTGAACGCGGTGGTCCGCATCGGTGGCGGCACCGGCTCGTTCGTGTCGGCGGACGGCCTGGTGGTGACCAACCACCATGTGGCCTTCGGCGTCATCCAGTACAACTCGAAGCCGGACCGTGATCTCATCACCAACGGTTACGTGGCCGCGGACCGTGCGGGCGAACTGCCGGCCAATCCGGACTACCGCCTCCGCGTCACGGTCGGCTTCGAGAAAGTTACCGACCGCGTGCTCGCCGGTGCCCGGGGCAAGACGGGCAGGGCGTATTACGATGCGGTGGACGCGGCGAGCAAGGCGCTGGTCGCCGAGTGCGAGGCGGAAGCCGGCATCAAATGCAGCGTGGCCAACATGTTCTATGGCYGCGACTTCTATCTGGTTCGCCAGCTCGAGCTGCGCGACATCCGCCTCGTTTACGCGCCACCGCGCGCCATTGGCAATTACGGCGACGAGGTCGATAACTTCGTCTGGCCGCGCCACGCCGGCGACTTCACCATCCTGCGCGCCTATGTCKGCAAGGACGGCAAACCGGCTGATTTCTCGCCGGACAACGTGCCCTATCACCCGCCGTCGCATCTGCAGATTGCTACGGCAGGCGTGGCCGAGGGCGACTTCGTCATGCTCRCCGGCTATCCAGGCACCACGTATCGTCACCGCACGGCCGCTGAATTCGCCGACCAGATCGAGTGGCGACTGCCAACCTCGGTTGCGGTGTTGAAGGCCCTGCAGGACGTGATCGAGGCCGAGGGCAGGACCGACAAGGAGGCGGGCATCCGCTACGCCTCCCAGCTTCAGACCCTGAAGAACGGTATCAAGCGATTCAGCGGCGAACTGGAGGGCCTCGAGCGCAGCGATGCGGTCACGGTTCGTCGCGAGGACGAGGCGGCGATGCTCGCCTGGCTCGCTACGCAATCCGATGCGAAGACGCTCAAGCCTCAGATCGACCAGGCCATGGCACTCATCGCACAAGGCAAGGGCGTGCGCGAGCGCGACCTGCTCGTGGGCCTGCTGTCGAGCCAGACGCAGCTGATGCGTGGGGCATTGTCGGTCGATCGCCTCGCCGTGGAGCGTCCCAAGGCGGACGCCGAACGCGAGTCCGGCTATCAGAAGCGCGACGAGGAGCTCATCCAGAGCCAGCTGAAGCAGATCCAGCGCCGTTACGATGCGCGCGTG
Source organism: Luteibacter sp. P4_E6 (assembly GCF_056401535.1). NCBI lineage: Bacteria > Pseudomonadati > Pseudomonadota > Gammaproteobacteria > Lysobacterales > Rhodanobacteraceae > Luteibacter > Luteibacter sp. P4_E6. The sequence goes on from NZ_JBFUJE010000070.1 coordinate 9,132, forward strand.
GAAAAGGCGCTGGTCACGTCGCTCATCACGCGCTATCAGAAGCTGCCGGACGCACAGCGTCTGCCCGAAGTCGACAAGGTCTTCGGCCGGACGTCAGCGGAACTCGCGAAAGCGCTCGATCACATCTACGGAGCGACGACGTTTGGCGACGAGGCCGAGCGGACGCGACTGTTCGCGGCGGCGCCGGCCGATGTCGAGAAGAGTGACGACGCTTTGCTGGTCGCGGCCCGCGCGCTGCTTCCCGCACTCCTTCGCATTGAGGATGAACGCAAAGCGCGCGAAGGCGATCTCCTGCGCCTGCGTCCTTCCTATATGCAGGCGCTGATCGCTTATCGCGAGAAGCAGGGCAAGGCGGTGTATCCGGATGCAAACGCCACACTGCGCGTGAGTTTCGGCAAGGTCACACCGCTTAACGCACGCGATGCCGTCACCTACGCGCCCGTCACGACAGTGCAGGGCATCGTGGAAAAGAACACGGGCGTTGCCCCGTTCGATGCACCGAAGCCGCTGCTCGACGCTATTCACAAGGGTGACTTCGCCGGCTACGCCGACCCGAAGACGGGTGCGATGCCGGTCGACTTCCTGAGCAACCTCGACACGACGGGCGGTAACTCGGGTTCACCGGTGCTCAACGCAAAGGGTGAGCTGGTTGGCCTCAACTTCGACAGTAACTGGGAAGCCGTCAGCGCCAGTTGGATGTACGACCCACGCTACAAGCGCGCGATCCACGTCGATATGCGCTATATGCGTTGGTTGATGGACAAGGTGTATCCATCGCCGTCGCTGCTCAAGGAGCTGGGTGTTCCGGCTAAGTAGCGCGGCAGGCGAACGGCAGGCGAACGTCAGGCGTTATCCACACGGATTGTGGATACGACCTGCATAAACGTGTGGATAAGTCGGATCGGGCCTTCGCAGGCAAGGGCTTGCGTTGTGTTGGTCAGTGACTGACCACGAGCGGGTTAGTTGCCTCGAACTGACAGCAACTTGATCAGCACGGTGACGAATGCCGCGCCGGCGCTAAACCAGGCGAGAGCGATTGAACCGCTCACGACAGGGGTATACCAGCGGATTTCCAGCTGGGTCTTCATCGTATCCATGGCGAACTTTTTCGCCTCGGCGTCGGCTTTATCCCTCTCGGCACGCATCTTCATCGTTTCATCCAGGGACCGAGAGAACTCGAGATTCAATCGCCTTGCCTCCGCATACATCTTGTCAGTTTCCGCACGAGTGCGATTGAGGTCGGCATAGAATTTCTCGCGCTCGGTGGGCTCGTTCTCGGTGCGGTCTGTCGAATGGGCTTGTGCGGTCGTCATCGATGGAAGTCCAGCGTCGCGATGAGCGGGATATCCACTGCATCTGTGGGCGGAGTTTGTATAAGCGTGTGCATAAGTCAGTTAGTGGCTTGATGAGCAAGCACTTGCGTTACGTTGATCAGGCCTTGATCAGTGCGTTGGACGCCGGGTTTTCAAAGACTACCCCACCTTGTAGAGAGTGCGAGGTCAGGCGTCCCTGATTCTCATGCGCGGGATATCCACAGGGAATGTGGATAGCGCCTGCATAACCATGTGGACAAGTCCGTTTCGGCCTTCGCCACCATGCACTTGCGTTGTGCTGCTTACTTCTTGCTCACAGCCTGAAACCGACCTTCGCGATATCCACAGGGAGTGTGCACAGGCCTTGCATAAACCTGTGGACAACTTCGTTCTCGCCTTTGCCGCCATGCACTTGCGTTGCGGTGATCACGTAGTGACCAGGCGTACGACGACGAGCACTCGCGGGCGATATCCACAGGCTGTGTGGATACACCCTGCATAACCATGTGGATAAGTCGGTTTCGTCCTTATGCAGCGGCAGCTTGCATTGTGTTGGTCAATGCTTGACCGGTGTCGCTCTGCACGCGCGGGGGCACGCAAGCCACGCCTTCGCCTTCCTGTAGTCGAGTGTCATGACGAAGGCATCGAGTACGTTTGCGCCGACGGCACCGTGAACAGCGCTGTCCGTGTATTCGGACATGAACGACTCGAAATTGCTGTCGGCGCGTTCCGTGAACCACACGGGACCGACCGACCAGCCAGCGATCTCGACCATCGGCACCTGGATCGCCCTCACGGCTTTCCCCGCTCCCAAGTCATCAGCGGCTCCGATCAGGGGCCATTCCGGGTGATCGGCGTGCCAGCGGTTCATGAGGGTGCTCGTGATGTAGCTCGCGACGCCCAGGCCGTTCATCGTTGGCGTCTTCATGGCCGCGACGCCAGCTTTCGTCGGTTGCGCCGTCGCGCCTGTATCCAGGAGTACGTCGACATCCTCTCCGGCGACGCGGATCGTCACCCGGGGGTAGGCGGTGGTAAGCGCTCCTTCTGGATTGCGTTGCATGCCCAGATCAAACGCATGCGCGTCGTTCGCAGGTTGCCAGGCATCATCCTCGACGCGAAGCTGCCGGGCAGGGTAGTCGAAGGTCCACGCGTGCGTGGCGAGGTAAGTGCCGCCCGCCAGCCCGTCCGCGTTGCCGATGGCAGACCCTGTATTCACCACGAGGATATCGCCGCAGTGGGATGCCGCCGCGGGAATCCCCGCACGTGGGGCGTACTCGGGGCGAGTGACGAACGTAGCTTTCGACTGAGCTTCCCATGGCTCTTTCGGGCAGACCGAAGGCTTTAGTTGCAGTCGGTCGGCCGCAGCACGCGTTATCCAGAAATTGCTTCCACCTGCGCCGGTATCGATGAGAATGCGCAGTGAGTGGCCGTCCTTCGTCGTCGGCGTGGCGAAGAAATGACCCGCCTCGTATACGGTCGGGACGACCGTGGCGGCATCTGCGGCGAAGACGGTTCCGAGCAGGGCGACCAGCGCCATCGACACACGCAACATGCTTCCGTTCTCCTTTTAAGTGCGTGTCGATCCTCGCATCGGCGCCGGGCGCCTGTCACCGGGGTGGGGTAACCTTGCGGTCGTTTGATCGAAGTCCGTGTTCATGAGCCTCGACACCCGCCCCCTCGCCATTTTCCTGATGGGCCCGACCGCCTCGGGCAAGACGGCGCTTGCCTGCGCGCTGGCCGATCGTTATCCGGTCGGGTTGATCAGTGTCGACTCGGCGCTGGTTTACCGCGGACTGGATATCGGTTCAGCCAAGCCGGACGCCGCGACCCTGGCGCGCTATCCGCACGAACTTGTCGATATCCGCGATCCGGCCCAGCCTTATTCGGCGGCGGACTTCCGTGGCGATGCGCTGGCCGCGATGACGCGTCTGAACGAGGCGGGTAAGGTGCCCCTCCTGGTCGGCGGCACGGGCCTGTACTTCCGGGCGCTGCAACGAGGTCTGTCCGATCTTCCGGAAGCCGATCCCGCGCTGCGCGAACGTCTGGGCGCCGAAGCGGCGATCGTGGGTTGGGCGGCACTCCATGCCCGTATGGCAGCGCTGGATCCCGTGGCCGGTGAGCGTATTCGGCCCGGTGACGCCCAACGCATCCAGCGCGCCCTCGAGGTCATGGCGCTGACGGGCAAGCGCCTGACCGATCTGCAGAAGCAGGCGGTTGGCGATCGCCTGCCGTGGCGGGTGCTCAAGCTCGCCCTTCTGCCCGACGACCGCAAGGCCCTCCACGAGCGCATCGCCACGCGCTTCGACGCCATGCTGGGCGACGGTTTTCTCGATGAAGTCAGGGCCCTGAAGGCCCGTGGCGACCTGCATGCCGACCTCCCGGCGATCCGCGCCGTGGGCTACCGGCAGGCCTGGGAGTATCTGGACGGGCAGGGCGACGCCACGAACCTCCGCGACCGTGGTATCTATGCAACGCGGCAACTCGCGAAGCGGCAGATAACCTGGCTGCGCAGCGAGCTGGACGCGCGCATGTTTGACCCGGACCGGGGGGATCCGTTGCCGGAAGTGGACAGGGCTCTCGGGCAGTTCCTGGGAATGCCGATGTCGTCACGTCCGGTGCTTCCTGCTGGCGTTTAAAAGCAGTTAAGATTCAAGACACTTGGGCTGGGGCGCCATTTGGCGTTTTTTTACCCGGACCCGTACGAAAGGCGTAGGGGAGAAGAAGAAATGTCCAAAGGGCAGTCGTTGCAGGATCCGTTTTTGAATGCGCTTCGCCGTGAGCGTGTGCCGGTCGCCATTTACCTGGTGAACGGTATCAAGCTGCAGGGCACGATCGAGTCGTTCGACCAGTTCGTGGTTCTGCTGCGTAATCAGGTGAGCCAGATGGTCTACAAG
>NZ_JBFUJE010000071.1:0-13087 GCF_056401535.1 Luteibacter sp. P4_E6
GCCTGCTTGATGGCGCGTCGTTCGTGCTGGCTGCCAAGGCCGACATTGCCGCCGCCGACATGCGTCGCCGCCTGCCGTCGCAGTCCAAGATCGGGCCGGTCGAGAAGATACGCGATCTGGTGAACCTGCAGCTGCCGGGTATCGCCGTGGCGTCACTCGCCGTCGCACCGCGGCAGATCCCGTACCACGCGGGCTACCAGTACTTCGAACTCGATAAGGCTTCGCCGATGTGGAAGACGCTGCGTACGTCCGGTGGCGTAGCACTGCACTTCGGCGACGGCTTCGACGGGCTTGCGCTGGAACTGTGGGCAGTAAGGAGCTGATGCCATGAAGCATGATGATGTCGACGCATCGCCTGGCGCCGATGCCACGATCGTACGCCCGAGCGGTGTTCGATCGCCGGCACCCGTGCCGATACGCGAGCGGGAACGCCAACCGGAGCGCGATCTCGCACGCGCCGTCCAGGAGCTCCCCTCGGCCGGCGGCAATCCCCTCGTGCGCGCCGCCAATCCGCTGCTGTTGCTCGCGGCGCAGCTGCGCGACAGCGCCGAGGCACCCGATCCCGCGCTGTTGCGCGACCGTGCCACCGCCTACCTGCGCCGCTTCGAGGATACGGGCGCACGCGCCGGCATCGACGCGCAGACCGCCGTCGCGGCGCGCTACGTGCTGTGCACGATGATCGACGAGGCGGTACTGGATTCGCCGTGGGGCGAACAGACCGGCTGGAGCCGCCAGACCCTGCTGGTCACCTTCCACGGTGAAACCTATGGCGGTGAGAAGTTCTTCGTCATTCTCGATCGTCTGGCCCAGGACTTGGTCCGTCATATCGATCTGGTGGAGATGATGTATCTCTGCCTCGCGCTCGGCTTCGGCGGCAAGTACCTCGTCGAGCCCGGCGGCGTGGCACGACTCGCCGACCGTCGCGAGGACGTGTACCGGCGGATCATGGCGTACCGCACGGCGATGCCTGCGGCGTTGTCACCCCGCTGGCAGGGTGTCGATCGTCCGCTGAAGCCCCGTCGCGGCGTTCCGTTGTGGATGGCGGCGCTGGCCGCGTGCTGCCTGCTCATCGGTGTCTGGATCGTCCTGCATACGCGTCTCAACGGCACGGTCGAACCCGTGAGTGCGCGCCTGGCGACCATCGGCCTGCGCGGTGTGCCGTTGCCTGAGGCGATCGCGACCAAGCCGGCGTCGGCCAGCCTGCGTCAGTTGCTTGCTGACGATGCGCGGGCAGGGACGCTATCGGTGGACGAAAAGCCGGATGGGCAAGCCACGATTCGACTCGCGGCCACGGAGATGTTCCCCTCTGGCGGCGCCGATGTCGCTGCGGCTCAGGTAGCACTGCTTGGACGCGTCGCGCATGCACTGGATCAGGTGCGCGGTCGGATCATCGTGGTGGGTCATACCGACGACCAGCCGATCCGCTCGCTGCGCTTCAAGGACAATTTCGAACTCTCCGGCGCGCGTGCGCGTAACGTCAGCGCCATTCTTTCCCACGATCTCGACGACCCGCGCCGCGTGGAATCCAGCGGGGCGGGCTCGTCGCAGCCCATCGCCACGCCGGCCGACCTGCCCGCCAACCGCGCGCGCAACCGTCGCGTCGAGATCCTGTTCGTGCCGGAGGCCGGATGAAAAACCTGGACGATGTGTTCCGTCACGTGTGGGTACGCGCGGCAATCGGCATTCTTCTGTGTGCGCTGCTGATTGGCTTCGGCGGCCCATACCTGGGCATCGGTGACGAACAGCCGTTGGCCAGCGTCGTCGCCCGCGTCGTTGCGATCCTCGTTGTTGCCACGATATGGATCGGTGTGGTCCTGCTGCGCCAGTGGATGGCGACGCGACGTACCCGGCGCATGGGTGATGACCTGACCGCGCAGGATGATCTCAGGCGCCAGGATGTCGAGGCGCGTACCCAGGCCGAGCGCGATGGTCTGCGCACGCGTTTCATCGAGGCGCTCACCTTGCTGCGCAAGCGACGCGATGGCGGGGCCAGCCTCGAAGCGTTGCCCTGGTACCTTTTGATCGGTGCGCCGGGCTCGGGTAAGAGCACCTTGCTCGAACACTCCGGACTCGAGTTTCCCTTGCTCGGCGCTACGGGCAAACGCTCCGTGGCCGGCGTCGGTGGCACACGCCAGTGCGACTGGTRGTTCACTGACAAGGCCGTCTTCCTCGATACCGCAGGGCGCTACACCACGCAGGACTCCGATCCCGGTGTCGACGCGCCGGCATGGGAAGCGTTCCTTCAAATGCTGCGTCGCTATCGACGGGGACGTCCGCTCAACGGCGTCGTCCTCACCGTCAGCGTGGCCGAGTTGCTCACGATGAACCCGGCGGAGCGCCAGCGCCACGGTGACGCGCTGCGCGAGCGGGTGGACGAGATCGGCTCGCGCCTCGGTGTGGCGTTGCCGGTGTACCTGGTCTTTACCAAACTCGATCTTGTCGCCGGCTTCCTCGACCACTTCGATGCGCTCGACGCGGCAGGGCGCGCGCAGGTATGGGGCGTTACCTTTCCGGAGGATCGCAGCATCGATGGTGGTGCACCCGCTCTGGTCGGCGATGAGTTCGATGCCTTGCTCGATCGGATCGACGGGGCGATGGTGGAACGCATGCACGCGGAACGTGACGTGCGTCGACGCGCGCGAATCCTCTCGTTTCCGCAGCAGCTTCGACATCTTCGCGAGCTGGCACTTCCGCTGTGTACGGCGGTCTTCGGCAGTCATGCCTATGGTCGCGCGCCCATCCTGCGTGGGATGTACCTCACCTCCGGTACCCAGGAAGGCACGCCAATCGATCGGGTCTTATCGGTCGTGGGCCGTTCGTTCGGTGTGCAAACGGCGATGGCCTCGGTGTCTCGCACACCACGCCGGACATTCTTCGTCGAGCGCCTGCTCAGGGAAGTGATCCTGCCCGAGGCGGGATTCGCCGGCGCCGATCCGGCGGCATTGCGTCGCCGCCGCCTTACCGGCGCGGCTGCGATCGCCGCCATCGCGTTGGTCACGGCGTGCCTGCTGATCGGCATGTTTACCAGCGCGGCACGCAATGCCGACTTTGTCGCGAGCGTCGAGAAGGTCCTGCGTGACTATCCCGACGATGCGCGCACACCGACTCCCTCGTCGCTACGCCAGTACGATGCGCTGGCCCTGCAGCGACTGGACGTGCTTGGCCGTGCCGAGCAGTTGGCGGGGCAGGTTAGCGGCGACTACCCGCTGTCGATGCGATTCGGCCTGTTCGAAGGATCCGCGATGTTCGGCCAGGCGCGCGAAGCGCATATCCGCGAAGTCAACGCGAGCGTGGTGCCGGGCCTTGCGCTGCAGTTCCGCGATGGCGTCCGTGACGCGGCAAGCGATCCCCAGCGTCTCTACTACGCGCTGAAGGGATACCTGATGCTTGGCCAACCCAACCATCGTGATGGCGACGGCCTGGCCGTGCTGGCACGAGAGCGCTGGCGCGAGGTGTTCCCCGAAGACGACGGTCTGGCCGATGCGCTCGAAGGCCATTTCCGTGTCGTGCTCGCTGGCCGCGATACGTTGCGGACGTTCCCCCTGGACGCGGCACTTGTCGACGCCGCGCGGGCATCATTGCGCGCCGCTGATCTCGCGACGCTGGTCTACGGTGGGCTGAGGCTCGACAGTGAGTCACGCCAGGATGCACCCGTGCGGCTTGACCGCACGCTGGGGCTGCTTGGCACGGTGTTTCGTCGGCGTAGCGGCGCACCGTTGTCGAAGCCCTTGCCGGCGTTGTACACACGGCCCGTGTTTGCGGCCATGGTGCAGGACGGCGAGGTCTCGGGCATCGGCGCGCCTGGCGGCATCGCCGCGGCCGTGGATGCCTTCGCCAAAGACGACTGGGTCTTTGGCGTGAAAGTGAATGATCCGGTGCGCCGCGCCTCGCTCGCCACGCAGGTGAAGACAATCTATGTGGCGGATTACATCCGCGCCTGGGATGAGCTCATCGGTGACCTGCAGTTGCAGCCGGTGGGGAACGTCCAGGAAGCCAGTAGTGTTGCCGCCCGGCTCGCCGGCGCAGGTTCACCGTTGAAGGCCTTGCTCGCGCTTGTCCGCGACAACACCACGGATCTGCTGCGACAGACGCCGTCGGACAGTACCGACCGCGTCGCCGCCGCCGCGGAGCGGCGCGTGGCTGACCGGGTGAAGGGGCGCAGTGAGATCGCCCGCCTGCTGGCGGAAGGCAGTACGCCAACGGCAGCGTCTGCCACGGAGCGCCCGGACGCGCCGATCGTCGAACACTTCGCCACGCTCAACCAGTTGACCGACGGCCAGCCGGGCGCGACGCCGCTCGATCGCGTACTCGGCGTGCTGGACCAGATGAGCAAGACGCTGCTGACGTTGCGGCCCGGCGCGGACAGCCTCGGGCAGTCGGATCCCGCCCTGGCCATCGCGCGACAGGAGGCGGGGCAGTTGCCACCACCGCTTTCGACGTGGCTAGGTAGCCTGGTCGGGACGAGCCAGTCGTTGGTCAGCAAAGGCGCAGACGGTGCGCTTGCTGACGGTTTCCGCCAGGCGGCCGGTGGCGACTGTTCGCGCTTAGTCCAGGGGCGCTATCCGTTTACGCCGGAGAGCCGCTCGGACATCCCCTTGCAGAACTTCGCCGACCTGTTCGGTAACGGTGGTCGCTTCGACGGCTTCTTCAAACAGGTCCTGTCGAAATCGGTGGACACCAGCGGTAGCACGTGGATCTTCCGCGATGCAGACGGCGCACGTTCGGGCGGAGCGGTGCTCGCGCAGGCTCAGCTCGCCGACGCCATTCGCCAGGCCTATTTCCACGACGGTCCTGCGCCGCAAGTGGGCTTCACGCTGTCGATCACCACGCCTCCGCCCGGCATCGGTCGTTTGCTCATCGAGATCGATGGACAGCGCTTTGAGTACAAGGCGGGCGAGACCAGCGCGCCGGTAACGATGCGCTGGCCGGGCCCAACGCCGGGGACCGCGCGTATAAGCGCGTGGGACAGCGCCGGCAATCCGTTACCCACGCTGGATTATCCGGGCGAGTGGGGCTGGTTCCATGCGCTGGATGCGGCGTCCCTGCAACGGCGCACCGAGACCCGTTTCGGGGCGAACTTCGGTTTCGGCGGGGCTCGCGCGACCGTGGACATCGAGGCATCCAGTTTGCACAACCCGTTTGGCGATACCAGCGTGCGTCGTTTCCGGTGTCCGGCATGAACCGCACACTGGTGGGGTTCCACGGCAAGCTGCCGAACGTCGGTGACTTCGTGCAGCGCCGCTTGCCGGCCGTCTTCGTCGATCGCTGGGACGCGGCGATGCAGTCCGCTCTCGCTGAGGCGTCCGTCGCTACAGGCGATGCATGGCGGGACGTGTTCCTGGCCTCGCCCACTTGGCGCTTCGCCGTCGCCACGCGCGTCTGCGGCCAGCTTCCCTGGGTAGGCGTGGTCGTGCCGTCGCATGACCGGGTGGGTCGGGTCTATCCGCTCGTCCTGGCGGTATCGCCGCCTCGCGCCGCCGACGGTTGGCCGCAGATACCCGCGAACGCGTGGTTCGCGACACTCGCCGCCGCGGCCGCGCGCACGCGCGACGGCATGGACGTGACCATGTTCGACGCCCTGGTGGCGATGTTGCCCGACCCGGCAAGGTCGCCCCTGCAGAGCCTGCCCTCAACTGTCCACATCCGCAGCCGCAGCCTGTGGTGGCAGGGTGACCAACTTGCGGACGGCGTCGTCTTGCCCGGGCTGCCCGCCGCCGCCGACTACCTTCGCCTGCTCGGCATCGAAACCGACGAGGAACCCGCGTGACTCCGCCCTATCTTTCCGCCGGTCGTACCGAGACCGGCCACGTGCGTCGCCACAACGAAGACGCGATCCTCGTCRCCGACATGCCCGGTCTCTGGGCCGTCGCCGATGGCCTCGGCGGACACGCCGCTGGCGACGTCGCCAGCGCGCTGATCGTCGAGCAGCTCGGTGCACTACACCTGTCCACCGACATCACGGACACGATGGATGCGATCGAGGACGAGCTTTTACGAATCAACCACCGTCTTCGCGCCATCGCGCGCGATCGCCGGGTCGACGCCGTCGCCTCGACGGTGGTGGTGCTGGTACACACCCGGGATCTCGTGGCGGTGGGCTGGGTCGGCGACAGTCGCGCCTACGTCTTCGAAGAAGGCCGGCTGCAGCAGGTGACCCAGGATCACGTTCACGGCGAACGCAGTGACGAGACGCGGTTCGGCGGCAGTAACGCCGGTGTGCCGGCCGGCGTGCTCACGCGCGCGGTGGGCGCCGAGGATCGACTTTACGTCGACTGGGTGGTCCGCGCGCGCCGGCCGGGAACGTGCTTCGTGCTCTGTTCCGACGGCATCAACAAGGAACTCAGTGACGCCGAGATCGAACTCCATTGCCGACGCCACACGGACCCCCAGGCGCTGATCGACGCGCTGGTGGGTACGGCGTTGGAACGCGCCGGGCGCGACAACGTGTCGGCGGTCGCCGTGAGGCTGGACCCATTTGAGGAAGCGCACGCATGAAACCATCCGACGACGAAGAAACCCGCGTGCTGCCTGTGTCAGCAGACGCGGATAGCGACGCCACCGTGTTCAAGCCGTTGCTGGCACACGGTGGGGAGGGCACGGCGACCGGTTCGGCATCGCAAGGCACCGGCGACAGCTGGCGACATATGGCCGAGCTTGCACAGGGCGAACGCATCGGCGTGGGTAGCCTGCTCAAGGAGCGGTTCTTCATGGAGCGAGAGCTCGGCCGTGGCGGCATGGGCGTGGTGTATCTCGCCCGTGACGAGCGCAAGGTCGAAGCGCGCGACCGCGATCCGTACGTGGCCGTGAAGGTGCTCAACGATGAGTTCCGCAAGCATCCGGATGCGCTGATCGCCCTGCAGCGGGAATCACGGCGCGCGCAACACCTGGGTAACGACCACATTGTTCGTGTTTACGACTTTGACAAGGACGGCACCAACGTCTTCATGACGATGGAGTACGTCGAAGGGCAGGACCTGCGCACGCTTATCCGCACGAAGGCGCGCGATGGCATGGCGTTCGCCGAGGCGTGGCCGTTGATCGCGGACATGGGCGAGGCACTGGTGCGTGCGCATGCGGCAGGCATCGTCCACTCGGATTTCAAGCCGGGCAATGTCATGGTCACACCGTCGGGCATGGCGAAGGTCTTCGACTTCGGTATCGCGCGGGCGGGTAAGATCGGCGCGGAGCACAGGGACGATCGTACGGTGTTCGATGCCGGCACGCTCGGTGCCATGACCCCGGCTTACGCCAGCCTCGAGATGCTCCAGGGCAAGGCGCCAACACCCTCGGACGATATCTATGCGTTCGCCTGCGTAGTGTTCGAGTTGCTTACGGGACGTCACCCGTTCGACAAGCAGAATGCCGAGGAAGCGCTGGCTGCGGGTCGCCGCCCTCCCGCCGTGCCGGGGCTCGACAAGCGACAGTACAAGGCACTCGTCGACGCGATTGCCTTCACCGCCGAGAAGCGCAGCAGCGACATAAGCGTCGTGATGGCCGGATTGCGCAAGCGGCGCCTACGCGAGCGCGCCACACCATGGCTTGTGGCTTCCGCAGGCCTGATACTGCTCGTTGCCGCCGCGACATGGTTCGGGGCGTTGCAGGCCGAGCGCCGCCACATGGCGGATACGCTGCGGCGTTTCACGCCCGCACAGGTGGATGGTTTCCAAAGCGAGGATGATGTCCGCAAGGCCCTCGCCGCACTCGATAGCGACGAAAGGCGGCACGTCGTGGTCGATGGCGCCGATGCCATCGACAGCTTCCTGGTCCGCCTGGTGGCCTCACGCTGGGATCCGGCGCACGAGCACTACGACTACGCCGGCGCGCAAAAGGTGTTTGCGCTGCGCGCAGAGCTGAAGACCTTTGCGCCGAAGCTCGATCGACGCCACGAAGAAGTCGCGCACGAACGCGACGAAGCGCTCAACGGCCTCGATACGCGCTTGAGTCAGGCGATCCTCGCCAACCGCCTCACCGGAGATGGTGCGGACGACGTGCCCGCTCTCCTGGCGACGATTCGTACGATCGACCCCTCGAGCCGCTTGCTGGCGAATCCAGAGCTGAAGCTGAAGCTGGCAGATGCGGCGAACACGGCGGCGACGCCGGCGGGCCACACCCCGGCCGAAGTGCTCGAAGCGGAGCGCACGGCGCGACTGGAATCGCTGCGCCAGGCGTCCGCTGCCGGCGACTTCGACAAGGCGCTGGATAGCTACAAGCAACTGCGCGGCATGGATGGAGCCACGCCAACGTCGATGGACGAACCGGCGAACCTGCTCGCACGTGCCGTCCTGGATGCGGCGCGGTCGGCGTGCAGCGCCGGACACTGGAAGGAGGCTGCGGACAAGGTCGCCGCGGGCATCGCCGCGACGGGTGACCGGCCGGACCTGGCCGCCGCCAATACGCGCTACCAGTTGGCGCTTGCCGTGATGACGGCAGCCAAGGGACCGAGCGTGTCCGCGGCCGAACAGGATGCGCTACGCAAGCAGGTTGACGCGATGAAGGCTGCCGACCCGGATGGCCTCAAGGATCTCGAAGCCGCCATGAGAGCGTCGAAGGSACTTCCGGAAGGCTCCCTCGCCAACGTGGTCAACCGCCTGCGGTCGACACCTGGCGTTCCGACCCGCATGGATCCTTGCGCGCGTCGCGGCTTTGCAGGCAGCGCGCGGGAATGTTTCGACACCTTCTCGGCTGGCGCGCACGGACCCGCGCTGGTGGTCATCCCACATGGTCGCAAGCCGTTCGCGATGACGCGTACGGAGATCACCATCGCCGACCTGGACCAGTACTGCCGCGCAACGCGCACATGCGCCATCACGCGCGGTCAGGTGCCGACCCAGCCGGCACGTTCGATTCCGGTCACCTTCGCCCGTCGTTATGCTGCCTGGTTGTCCCAGGTCAGTGGTTACAGCTATCGCCTGCCGACGGACGAGGAATGGTTGTTGGCAGCTCGCGCAGGAAGCGACTGGGACAGCAAGGATGCGACCTGCGGCACTGCATCGACCGGTTTCGGGCGTCTCGTCCGCGGTGACGAGTGGAGCAGCAAGGGCGTGACCAATCCCTGGGGGCTGGTGGACATGGTCGGCGGCATCTGGGAATGGACGACGACGGGTACGACCCTCGCCGTGCGAGGCGGAAGCTACCGCAGTGGACCCGACGCCTGCTCCGTCACGAGCACCCGCACGAGCGACGGGTCGGCCGAGCGCGATGTTGGCTTCCGCCTGGTGAGGGACATCCAATGATGGCGTGGGAAACGAGGGTGAACCGCGAGTTGGGCGACCTGAACAACGCCCACAGTGCGGCGCGCATGGGCACGTCCGAATATCGACAGCGTCGTCGCGCCTTGTTACAAGCGGTGCTCCTGGAGGGTTCGGCCTCGCACACGTTGCGGCGCCCCGCCGGTGGCCATGCGCCGTCCCATGGCACGACATCGGGCCGCGCGCTGCCGATGCGGCGTGCCGTCACACGCACCCCACCACGAGGCCGAAACGGCCTGCCATGGTGGCTCGGCGGTACCGCTGTGTTCGTCGGGTTGCTTGCCTGGATAGTGCTGCGCTAGCCCGGGTTGTCTTCGCCGGACAGTTGCTGGAACTCGGACAGACCGCCCGGCGCGAGCGTCCGCAGCAGTTCGGTGAAGCTCAGGCCGACGAGGCGGCTGGCACGACGTAGCAGCGGCGGGACCGGGCTCGATGGTTCGTTTCGCGCATACCATGCGCAGATCTCGTCGAGCATGCGCCGCACGTCGTCGGTATCGCGAACGCCCCTGCGTGCTTCGGTGGGTACCTGGACGCCGGACTCGCCCGATTCGTCGTGCCCGTTATCTGGGTCATCGGCGACGAGGGCCTGCGGCGCGCGAATCGCTACCTGGGTGCGCAGGAAGGCATCCACGTCGCGCAAATCGCGCTCGAGCGTGTCGAGGTCCGGTCCCATACCGGGCGTCCGTTCCTCGAACAGATGGCCGATGGAACGGACGTGCACCAACGCGGTGGTGATCGCCGCCGCGGTGGCCAGTAGCCGTTCGACGTCAACATGTTGGACCACGGCATCGACGATCTCCTGTGAGATAGGCGTCGCATCGGACGTGCCATCACCGGACTTGATCGTACCGTTGAGCAGGCGCAGGTCGCGCAGGGAGAACGCGCCAATGCGCTCGGCGCGCAGAAGGGGCACGCTGCGAAGGTAGCCGACGGTCCCGTCGACCGCCGCAAGCGCTGCCAATGCGTTGATCCGTTCGACAGGATCCCCGTCATCGACGCGGGGATGCACATCGTCCCAGTAACGCGTAAGCAGGTCCGCGACGAGCCCGACGGTGGCACTCCAGGCAGCGAACCCCTCGGTCTTCAGCCGCGCGTTGCCCCAATGGATGGCCACGCGCAGATCACGTGTACGTTCGGCCACCTGCTCGGCATGGCGGGAGACCTCGCGCCAGTCGGGTTCCTCCGCCTGCTTTACCGTATCGCCGATGGCGCGTTCCGTACCGGGCGCCGCGAGACTCTCCAACGCGAGAAACGCCGCGTCGTATTCGAGGTTCGGGCCGCATGGCGCGTTCTCTTCGAGCGGATCGAGAAATCGGTCAGTGGTATCCATCGCGTGCAAGGTCCAGTAAGGGGAAGGGGGCGGCGTGGGCGGCCGTGTGTCGTGTCCGCTGCAGCCCGCGGCTGATCCGGACCAGCTCCTCGCGCAGCCATCGATGCGCGGGCTGTTTGTCCAGGCGACTGTGCCAGGCCATGGCAAGCGACATGTCTGGCTGGTTGAAGGGCAGGGCAAAAGGCTCCACGCCAGGGCCCACCGCCTGGATCATGCTCTGCGGCAGCGTGCAGACCAGGTCGGTCGTGTTCAGGAGCGAGCCGATGGTGTCCCCATAGGGCGCGGAAACCAGCACGTCTCGCGTCCGGCCCAATTCCTTCAGTCGGATATCCATCAATCCGTCCATGCGACCGGATGAGGACACGATGAGGTGTCCGAGCGAGCAATACTCGTCGATCGTGAGCTCGTAATTGCCGCGCGGGTGGCCGATGCGCTGGAGCATCACGAATTCGTCCGCCAACAGCTCTCTCATCTTCAAGGAGGGAGGCACCTGCTCATTCGGTACAAGGAGGATGTCGAGCTCACCGTTCTCGAACTGGGCGAGAACGTCCGCGTCCTCACTGCCGCTGCGGAAAGCCAGTCGCAGCTGGCGATTGTCCTTGTCCTGGAACGAGCGGATAAGCGGACGGGCGAAGGTGCTGATGGCGCTGAACGAGCCACCCACCCGGAACATGGCGGTATCGCGCCTGGGATCGAACGAATCGGCCGGATCAGCCAGAGTGCCCAGCTGCGCGAGCGCGTCCCGCAGTGAGACAGCCATCTCTTCCGCCTTGGGCGTCGGCACCATGCCGCGACCGGTTTCGGACGGAATAAGCAGGGGATCCTTGAACAGCCGGCGAAGACGGGCTAACTGCGCCGATAACGCGGGTTGACTGACATGTAGCCTGGAGGCAGCGCGTGTGACGTTGCGTTCTTCCAACAGCATATCGAGCGAGACGAGTAGCGGAAGGTCACTCGGTTTCAGATTCATGAGTACAGCTTGATTGCRCTCGTGGGGACAGCGCGGATTACTACGCACGTCGTCGATTGTATGCGGAGTCGACGGAGGTGCGTCAACAATTTGACGTAGCGGGCAGCGTTACGTGATTTGTGTCGCAAATGCTTAAGGGCGTCAGTGGCAATACGCGGTCATACCTCGAAAGGGTGATGCGCTATGATCGTTTCTGCATGCGACGGCACTTGAGACCGAATCAGAATCGTTGGTACGGTTGACTGCGCATTACCATAGCCTGCTCCGCTTGTGGTCGGACACATAAGGCCGAGGAAGAAATGATCCGTAATCATGGCAAGGCGTGGGTGGCGATTGGTCTGTATGCACTTTTGTTCCTTTCGGCGTGCTGCCAGGCGCAGGTGGCTTCTCGACCCGAAGTCACCGAATGGACCTGGGAAGTCAGGCCAGAACATGTCGACCATCAGCTGCCGAACGTTCTCCTGGTCGGCGATTCCATTACCCGCAACTACTTCCCGGAGGTGCAGCAAGAGCTGAGTGGCAAAGCCAATGTCTACTTGTTCGCAGCTTCGACCAGCCTGGGAGATCCGCGGCTGGATGCACAGTTGAAGGATTTCGCTGCGTTGGAGGGCGTGACATTCAGCGTCGTTCATTTCAACAACGGGATGCACGGCTGGGCGTACACCGAAAAGGAATACGCGGCATCGTTCCCTAAATACGTTGCGACGCTTCGAAAGATCGCTTCCGGCGCGCACTTCATCTGGGCCTCCACGACGCCGGTCAAAAAGGAAAGTTCGCCCGGCCCCACGAATGCGCGTATCCAGGTGAGGAATGCCGAGGCACTACAGATCGTGAATCGCGAGTCGATCGTCGTTGACGACCAGTACGCACTAATGCTGCGTTATCCCAATCTCTATCTCGATGACGTTCACTTCAACCCGGAAGGTGCCGTGTTGCAGGGCAGGCAGGTAGTCAAGACGATCGAGGCGTACCTGAAGTAACTCCGCACTTGAACTGAATCGGCTGCCGGTGGATCGGCGGCCGATTCAGCAGTCGGTTTACAGGGAAGACGATCCTCGCCACAGATCAGTCCCACCATCGACTGCATGGATGTCGATGTCCGCGAGCTCGTCCGCTGAGAAGCCCAGGTTGTCCAGTGCACCCAGCGAATTGTCGAGCTGCTCGACGGTGCGCGCACCAATCAATGCCGATGTGACGCGGGGATCGCGAAGCGCCCATGCAATTGCCATCTGCGCGAGCGTCTGGCCACGGCGTAAGGCAATGTCATTGAGTGCCCTGATTCGATCGAGGTTTTCCGAGCTGAGCATGTCTTTCCGGAACGACCCGTCTCGAGCGACCCGCGCATCCGACGGTACGCCGTTGAGGTATTTGTCGGTGAGCAGACCCTGGGCGAGCGGCGAGAACGCAATGCAGCCCGCGCCCACGTCGTTCAGCACATCGAGCAACCCGTTCTCGATCCAACGGTTGAACATCGAGTAGTTGGGCTGATGGATGAAAAGGGGCACACCCTCGTCGGCAAGCAT
The DNA here is from genome assembly GCF_056401535.1 of Luteibacter sp. P4_E6. NCBI lineage: Bacteria > Pseudomonadati > Pseudomonadota > Gammaproteobacteria > Lysobacterales > Rhodanobacteraceae > Luteibacter > Luteibacter sp. P4_E6. The sequence goes on from NZ_JBFUJE010000071.1 coordinate 13,072, forward strand.
GGCCGCGGCCCTACGC
>NZ_JBFUJE010000072.1:0-13453 GCF_056401535.1 Luteibacter sp. P4_E6
TGTTTGGCCAACGCGTTACCGAGATTGTATTGAGAATCGCTATCGGCACCCTGGGCAAGGGCGGCCTCTGATCCCGCGTAATCACCGGCCCGATAGGCAGCGGCGCCGAGCAGGCCCTTGCTCGTCGCCAGCGACTGCGCGCGCTTCGCATCGCCATCGGCCAGCGCCTTCGCCGCCTGCTGGTCGCGCGTACGGAATGCGTTCGTGACGCCGTCGGCGCGCGCGGGCGCCAGGGGCATCAACGTCAAGGCCAGCACGAGCAACCATCCACGCCGGAATGCCAGGGCGACGATCGGCAGAAGCGGAATGAGCAACCACGGCCCCCGATCCTGCCATAGGCCCGACGTGGCGCCTTCGACGGCCTTGCCCCCGCCATCGCCATGCAGCGCCGATGCGAGCGAGGCCACGTCGGACTGGTCGTCGGTGGTGACGACATAACGGCCACCGCCGGCGACAGCCACGGCGGACAGTGACGTGTCGTTACGGGCCGCCATGACGATCGCGCCTTGCTCGTCCTTGAGAAAGCCGCCGTCATCACCGGGAACCGGTCCGCCGCGCGGGGTGCCAAGACCGAGAACGGACACGGTGTTCCCGGCGGCACGTGCGCGGCCGGCAGCCCCCGCGGCCGAGGCGTCGGCGTGATCGGTCACCAGGACGATCGAACCGCCGCGAATACCGGCATGACGAATAAGCTCGGCAGCCATGTCGATCGCCTTGCCCGGATCGTCACCGGCCACGGGCATCGTGTCGGGTGCCAGCGCGGTGAGCAGGTCGTCCACGCTATGAGCGTCGGTCGTTAGAGGAGCCACCGTGAACGCTTCACCGGTATAGGCAACCAGCGCGTTCATCCCGTCACGATTCGCGGCATAGAGTTCACGCACCTTGTAGCGCGCACGACTGAGCCGGTCGGGCACGACATCGTGCGAGAGCATGTGTTGCGACATCGAGACGACCACGACCTGTGCGGCACGCTCGGCGAAAAGCGGCTGCGACTGGCGATCCCAGGCGGGGCCGGCCAGGGCGAGAACGGCGAGGATGGCGGCGGCGATAAAAGCGACCACGGGAGCGCGTGACGCACCGGGTTTACCGTCGAGCAGATGCGGCAACAAGAGCGGATCCGCGAGGCGCGTTAGCATGCGCACTGCCGCCGACCGCCTGCCGACAAGCCACGCGAGCACGGGCACCGAAAGCAGTAGCCAGAGCCAGCGTGGCTCGATGAAATGCAGATGGCCGAGCCACTCGGTCATGCGAAGGCCCTCCGCCCGAGATAGCGCGGCAACGCGCCGATGGCGAATAGCACGAGCGAGGCCAGCAACGGCCAGCGGAACAGCTCGTAGCGCGGCCTGAGGGCGGCGCCTTGCTGAGGTACGGGCTCCAGCGCATCGATCGCGCGGTAAGCCTGGGCGAGTTCGGCGCTGTCCGTCGCGCGGAAGAATCGCCCGCCCGTCTGGTTGGCGATATCGGTAAGCATAGACACGTCGAGATCGGCCGAAGGGTTTACCTCGCGACTCCCAAAGAAATCCGGAACGCGCATGGACGTCGCGCCGATACCGATCGTATAGACGCGAACCCCGGCAACCTTGGCGGCGCGCGCCGCCTCACGCGGCGAAATGGATCCCGCATTGTTTACGCCATCGGTGAGAAGTATGACCACGCGCGCCTGTTCGGGCATGTCGGCGAGGCGCTTCACGGCGACAGCCAGGGCATCGCCGATGGCCGTCTCCCGACCGGGCAAGCCGACCACCGCACCGTGCAACTGCGCGCGGACCGCATCCAGATCGTAAGTGAGCGGTGTGACGAGGTAGGCCTGCGAACCGAACAGGATGAGGCCCAGCTCATCGCCCGCGCGCCGATCGATGAAGTCGCCGGCGATCGCCTCGACGGCGGCAAAGCGCGTGACGTTGCGGCCAGCCAACTCCATGTCGTCGAGCGACATGCTGCCGGAGAGATCCACCGCGAGCATGGTCGCGCGTCCGCTACGCCGCTGTGGCTCCGGTGGTCCGAGCCACTGCGGTCTGGCCGCGGCGGTGACGAGGCAAAGCCAGGCAAGCGCCAGCAACAAGGTTGCCGAGAACGGCGCCCGGGTCACGGATGCCGCCACGAGCGACAGGCCCGGCTGCGGCAGGTTCATGGCCTGCGCGGGTTTCAAGGGGCGCAACACATGACGCAACAGCCAAGGTAACGGCAGGGCAGCGAACAGCCACGGCCATGCGAACTCAGGAAGCGACATGCGGCAGCCTCCTTCGCAGGGCGACGCGCACCCAGGCTTCGACATCGAGCGCTGTCGACGGCACGTCGAGCGCTGCCTCGGGACGGTAGATGGCGTCTTCAATCCGCGCCAGGCGGGTGACGTCCTGTCGGGGTGCCATGGCGGCGAGGGCATCGCGCCACGCCACGCCTTTCAGCACCACGCTGCGAGGGTCGTTCGTGCGGGCGACGCGACGCAGAAGCTGGCTTGCAACGGTGGCGAACGCGGCGACATTACCGTCTTGCGCGCAACGCGCGGTGGCGTCGCGAAGGTCGGCCAGCGCGGCATCGACACGACGGTTCCACGCCGCACGACGACGAAGGAACACTATGACAGCGACCGTCGCCGCGACGAGCAGGGCGAACAGGACCCACCACCCGGGGGCCAGCGGCCACCACATGGATACCTGTGGCACGTGGATGTCGCGCAGTTCGGGGCCCGGGGTCGGCATCAACGTGCCCTTCCCGAACCGAGTAGCGCGACCACGGCATCGAGCGGATCGGCCGTGGTGTCGATCGTGCGCGCCCGCACGCTGAGTCCATCGGCAAGCACGGATAGTCGCCGCACGCCTTCACCGAGCGTGCGCGCGAAATCCGCGCGCTGGCGCTCACCCTCAAGGACGATGTCGTAGTGAATGCCGCCGTGCGCAAGCGGGTAACGACCTGCCGGCGGCGGGGCGAGCTCCAGCGCATCGGCGACAGTGAGCACGGACACCTCCGCCTTGCCGACCAGGCCGAGCATCCGTCCGCGCGCGGTATCGTCCACGGCGAAACCGTCACTGACGATCAGCACACGCGATGCGCCGTGCATGAGACGGCCCGCACGTTGCAGGGCCGACGAAAGGGTTTCGTCCGCGCCGGGCGGCAACGCGTCCCATGCGGCGATCGCACCCACGACGGCAAGCGCCCCGCGAGCCCCGCCAAGGGGACGAAGCAGGTGGCGTTGACCACCGAACGCAAGCACACCGACGCGATCGCCGCCACGCACGGCATACCACGCGGCCATCGCCGCGGCGCGTGCCGCCTGCACGGATTTGAATCGCGTACGGGTGCCGAAGCGCATGCTCGCGTTGCTGTCGAGAAGGATCAGGAGACGACCTTCACGCTCTTCCTCGAAGAGCTTGGTATGCGCGACACCGCTACGTGCGGTCAGTCGCCAGTCCATGCGCCGTACGTCGTCACCGGCCTGGTAAACGCGAGACTCGGCGTAATCCATGCCCCGGCCGTGTAACCGGCCGGGCCGCTGGCCGCTGCGCTGCACCCTCGACACGACAGGGGGCGTCGGCGCACGTGCCACGCGTGCACGTAGTGCGATCAGTTCGGGCAGCGACACGTGGACGCGCCCCTCCGGAATGGGGACGACGGCACTCACGGCAGCGGCACGAGATCCAGCAGGCGATCGATCACCGAATCGATGCGCACGCCTTCCGCCTCGGCCTCATAGCTGGGCAACACACGGTGACGGAGCACTTCGTGCGCAATGACATGGATATCTTCCGGGATGACGTAATCGCGACCGGCAAGCCAGGCATGCGCGCGGGCGCAGCGATCGAGGGCGATGGTGGCGCGCGGGCTGGCACCCCAGGCGATCCAGCGCGCGAGCTCCGGGCCATATTTCGCAGCGTTACGGGTGGCGACCACGAGCTGGGTGATGTACAGCTCGAGCGGCGCGGCCATGTGTACGGCAAGCACGGCGTCGCGCCCGGCAAACACGTCAGCCGGACGCAGCATGTGCGCGGGAGGCGGCACCGGGTGCATGGCTTCGCGTGCCTGGTCGCGCGCCAGGCGAAGGATCGCCAGTTCGGCATCGGCGTCGGGATAGCCAATGGTGACGTGCATCAGGAAGCGATCGAGCTGGGCCTCCGGCAGGGCGAAGGTTCCTTCCTGCTCGATGGGGTTCTGGGTCGCCATGACCATGAACAGATCGGGCAGCGGCCAGGTGCGTCGGCCAATGGTGATCTGTCGCTCCGCCATGGCCTCGAGCAGGGCTGACTGCACCTTGGCCGGCKCGCGATTGATCTCGTCCGCCAGAACGATGTTGTGGAACAGCGGCCCCCGCTCGAACTCGAAGGTGCCGGTCTGCGGACGGAAGATATCGGTGCCGGTGAGGTCGGCGGGCAGCAGGTCAGGGGTGAACTGGATACGGTGGAAATCCGCCTCCACGCGTGTGGCGAGGGCCTTGATCGCCGTGGTTTTAGCCAGCCCGGGCGCACCTTCGACGAGCAGGTGCCCGTCCGCCAGCAGGGCGATCAGCAGGCATTCGACCAGGTGCGGCTGACCGATGATGCCGCGGGACAACTCCTCACGCAGGCGGACGAACGCTTCCTGGAGAGGCGTCGTGGCAATCGGCAGCTCGGACATCGGGGGCTCTCGTGCGGGTAGAGGGACGATGAGACCACAGCCGGCCGGAGAAGTTTAGGGGCGAAAAAAAAGGGGCGGCCCTGAGGCCGCCCCTTTTTTTCACTGCAGCCAGGTTATTGCAACGAATCGGAAAGGATTCGCGGCGTAACGAAGATCAGCAGCTCGGCCTTGTTGTTCTGGCGGTTCGTGTTGCGGAAGAGGACGCCCAGACCCGGAATATCGCCCAGGCCCGGCACCTTGTTCGTCGTATTGGACTTGGTGATCTCGTAGATACCGCCCAGGACCACCGTCTGACCGTTGTCGACCAGCACCGAGGTGTTGATCTCGCGGGTATCGATCGAGGGCACGAAGCCACCGCCCGGCGACGGGGTCTGGCTCGCCAGCGCGTCCTTCTTGACGTTGATCTTCAGATACACGCGGCTGTCGGCCGTGATCGTCGGGGTGACGCGGAGTTCGAGCACGGCGTCCTTGAACTGGACCGTCGCGTTCTGCGCACCGCCGCCCGAGCTCGAGGCCTGGTAGGTCACGTAGCCGATCTGGGTACCCTGCTTGATCACCGCTTCCTGCTGGTTGGCGGTAATGACACGCGGGCTGGAGATCACTTCGCTACGGCCTTCGGTCTGCGCCGCCGAGAGTTCCAGGTCTACCGCATAGTTCGCCCCGAGGATGCCCAGGCCGATGCTACCAGCCGGGTTCGAGACGGGCAGGTTGACGTTGTAACCACCCGGGAAGGTCAGCGTGTTGTCCGTCTGCGTACCGTTGTTCAGGTTGTGGACGTTGGTCAGCAGACCCGGCGTACCCAGCTGCGTGCCGGTACCGCTGCTCAGGTCCGGTGTCGTGCCGATGACCTGGCCGCCCGGGTTCGTCTTGAACGCCTGCACACCCCAGCGAACACCGAGCTGACGGGTGAACTGGTCGGTGGCGACGACGATGCGCGACTCGATCAGCACCTGCTGCACGGGACGGTCGAGCGTCCCGATCAGTTCACGCAGGTCACGAATCTTGTCCGGCGTGTCGTTGATCAGCAGGGTGTTGGTACGGTCGTCGAACGAAACGCTGCCGCGGGTCGAGAGGAAGCCTCGCGAACCACCCGATGTCGAACCGCCGCCACCCGAGCTCTGCATGCTTCCCGAGGTCAGGAGCTTGGCGATGTCTTCCGCCTTGCCGTAGCTGATCGGGATGTAGTCGGAGATCAGCTCCGCCGATTCCTCGGCCTTCTGGCGCGCATCGGCGAGGCTCTGCTCGTAATTGGCGAGTTCGGCCTGCGGGGCGATCCAGATGACGTTGCCGCTACGACGCTTGTCCAGGCCCTTGGCACGCAGGATCACGTCCAGTGCCTGGTCCCACGGCGTATTGACCAGGCGCAGGGTGACACTGCCACCGACGCTGTCGGACGCGACCAGGTTGAGCTTGGCTTCGTCGGCGATCAGCTGGAGGGCCGAGCGCACCGGAATATCCTGGAAGTTGAACGTCAGTCGCGAGCCCGAATAGGTCGGTTCCTGACCCTTGGCGGCCTTGCCCGTCAGCGCGGCAGTCTTCTTTGCAGCGACTTCGATCACATACTCGGTGCCGCTCTGGTAGGCGGACGTCTCGATTTCACCCTTGGTACGGATGTCGAGGCGGGCGCCGCCCGGGGAGGCCTTGGAGTCGATCGACTGGACCGGCGTGGCGAAGTCGAGCACGTCCAGACGCTGGGCGAGCTTTGCCGGCAGGCTGGAACCCGCCAGGCTGACGATCACGTGATCGCCTTCGCGGTGCATTTCCGGCGTCGTCGCGGTGCTGCCGAGGGTCACGATGACGCGACCTTCGCCATTCGGACCGCGCCGGAAGTCGATGTTCGACACCGGGATACCCGCACTCGAGGGGAGTGCCTTGGTCGGGTCGGACACGATGGCCGTGGTCGTCGTCGCGCCGGTCGGACCGTTGTTCACGGTGACGATGAGGTTCTTGCCCTCGGCGCGCGTGCGGTAGGCCGATTCGCGGAACAGCTCGATGGTGACGCGAGTGCGCCCACCGGCGGCGACCACCGAGACACCCGCCGTGGAGCCCTTGGCGATGTCGATGTGACGACTGCTGAACGCGTTGGTCGTGTCAGGCAGATCGATGGCGATGCGTGGCGGATTGTTGGTCGTGAAGACCTTCGGATCCGGCGCATTTTCAGAGAACGCGAGGGTCAGTTCGATGCGCCCCCCGGGCTGTGCATCGTAGCTGACATTCTGCAGGGCGTTGGCCGCCGATGCGGTGCCTGCGAACACGCCGGTGAAAGCAAGCGTGGCGCCGAGCACCCAGCGGCGCGCGCGCTGGCGCGCGCTACCCGGCAGATGATGGAAGTTGGTCGTCATGTGCGTCATCCCCGAGTTCTTATTTTTCGCCGACCGCGATGCTTGCCGGACGCTCCATCCAACCGCCCTGGCCGTTAGGCACCAGTTCGACCAGATCGATCCGATCCTCCCCGACGGCCGTCACGCGACCGTAGGCCTGCCCCATGTATTCGTTGCGGTGGATGCGATGGATCACCCCACCCGGATCTTTTACGAGAGCTTCGAGACTGGAACCAGCACCAACCGTGCCAACCATCTTCAGGGTGTCGAGCGAGAACATCTCGAGCGGCTCCTTGGGACGGTTCTCATCCGGCCGCGGCCCCGAAGACACGTTCGTGTCCATTTCAGCCGTGCTCGGGCTGAACGGGTCGCGAGCGCCCTGGTCCTGGTAAGCGAACGTCTCGAACGTGCGAATCACCGGAAGAACCGGAATTGGCTCCCCCTTCTTGTGCTTTTCGGCATCGACCCACTCGCGCAGGTCCGACGTTCCTTTCGTGCAGCCAGCCAGGGCGAGGGCCGCGAAAAGCATGGAAGCGGCAGGCCGCAGCTTGATGGACATAGCGTTCATCACTTGGCCCCCTTGATCGGAGTCGCCGGGGCCGTGGTCTCGTCGTCTTCCAGGTAGCGATAGGTTTTCACCGTACCCTGGAGAACCAGCTGACCGGAGTTGGCGCTGTTCTTATCGCCGGGCTTCGGCGACAAGGACACGTCGTGCAGCGTCAGGATGACGACGCGAGGCAACGACGCCACGCCACTGATGAACGTACCGAACTGGTGATAGGTACCGACCATGCGCAGCGTGATCGGTTTCTCGGCGTAGAAGTCTTTCGGTGTTTCCGGACCCGGCTGGAACAGCTCCGTCTCGATGCCGGCGGCGAGCGCCGTCTGCGAGATGTCGATGAGCAGCTCGGGCATTTCCGTACGGCTGGGCAGCTGACGCAGCAGGGTGCGCAGCATGTCCTGCATTTCGGTCAGCTGCTGCTCGAGGGCTTCCAGGTTGGCGGACTTCGCCTGTTTCTGGGAGAACTCGACCTTGAGCGACTCTTCCTTGGCCTCTGCCGAAGCGAGGTCATCCTGCTGCGTGCTGATCTCGAAGTACCAGCCGGCGAGCACGACGACCACGAACAGCAGGCCGGTGAAGAACAGCTTGATCGACTTCGGCCAGCCGCCGACGTTATGGCGATCGAGGTTACGCAGATCGTCAAAGAACTTCATGGCTTGGCTCCTGCCGTGGTGGCGGAAGCCGGACGCGGTGCAACGGCCGGTGTAGCAGCCGGGGCCGCGGCGGCGGTCGACGAAGCGGGAGCGGCGGCGGGCTTACCGACCACGGCATTGGCGCCGTTCACCAGTGCCGCCGGAACCGTCGCGACGGACGAAGCCGACGCCGGAGCCGCGCTGCTGGACGAATCCGCCGGCGCGCCATCCGGCGTATCGCCCGGATGATTCAGGCGAACGTCGAGCCCGAACACGTAAGGCATCCGCGAGGCGTCGTGCGTGTTTTCGGTCTTGCGCAGGTCCGCATGGCCCATCCAGGGCGACGCTTCGATGTTGCGCATGTACTCGGCCACGCTGGAGTTGGACTGCGAGACGCCGTCGAGGCTCATCGAGTCACCCGACTGCTTCATGCCTGCCAGGCGCGCGCTCGACGGGATGGTCTTCACCAGTTCGTCGAACAGGTGGACCATCTGCGACCGGTTCGCCTGCAGCTGCTCGATGATCTGCTTGCGCTGGAGCAGGCCCGCACGGACCTTTTCGAGGTCCTTGATCTTGGCGATGCGGTCGTCGAGCTGCTTGATCTCGCCCTGCAGGTACGTATTGCGCTCGGCCTGGTTGTCGATGCGAGCGTCCATCCAGAAGGACCACGCGATCAACACCACGAGAGCGGCGCCAAACGCCATGCCGAGCTGGATGTAGAACTCGCGTTCGCGGAGTTTGCGCCGCTCGGCGCGCCAGGGAAGCAGGTTGATATGTGCCATCAGTCGAAGCTCCTCATGGCGAGGCCGACGGCAATCATCAGCGCGGGCGCATCCTGGGCCAGGGTCTGGGCCTGGACACGGCTGGAAAGCGCCATCCGGGCCAGCGGGTTGGCGACGACGCAGGGCACGCTCAGCTGCTGCTCGAGAAGTTCCGTGATCCCTTCGATGGACGCGCAGCCACCGGCCAGGACAACCTGGTCGACGCGGCTGTACTCGCTACCGGCGAAGAAGAACTGGAGCAGACGGCTCACCTGCTGGACCAGCGATTCCTTGAACGGCTCCAGGGCTTCCATCTCGTAAGACTCGGGCAGGCCACCCTTGCGCTTGGCCCGACCGGCTTCCTCGTAGGAGAGACCGTAGCGACGCATGATCTCGTCGGTGAGCTGCTTGCCGCCGAAGACCTGCTCGCGGGAGTAGATCGTCCGCTGGTTCTTCAGCACGGCCAGGGTGGTCATGGTGGCGCCGATGTCGACAACCGCCACCAGGGCATCCCGGGAGACCGCCAGCTGGTCGGCCACCATGGCGAAAGCGTTCTCCATGGCGAAGGCCTCGACGTCCACGACCCGGGCAGTGAGTCCGCCCAGGTCGAGCGCGGCGATGCGCATGTCCACGTTCTCGGTCCGCGAGGCGGCGAGAAGGATGTTGTTCATCTCGGGATTGTCGCGAACCGGCCCTACGATCTCGAAATCGAGGCTAACTTCCTCGATCGGGTAGGGAATGTACTGGTTCGCCTCGACCTGGATCTGACCTTCGAGGTCATCCTCCGAGAGGTCGGCCGACATGGGAATGATACGGGTGATCACGGCGGAGCCGGCCACGGCAGCAGCGCCGTGTTTGAGCTTGGATCCGGATCGGGCCAGTGCCCGCCGAATAGCCTCGCCCACCGCTTCGACCTCAACGATGTTCTTTTCGACGACGGCATTGGGCGGCAGCGGCTCAACGGCATAGTGTTCGACGCGATAGCGTCCACCTGCCTGACTGAGCTGCAGCAGCTTTACTGCGGTCGAACTGATGTCGACGCCTATCAAAGGCGCCGCCTTGGGTGTAAAGAGCCCCACGTTGTCCCCCTTCCCCGCGCCTTTGTCGGAATTGGTCTTCGGCGCGAAGGCATTAGATCTAAAACTTAACAGATTGGCAACGGGCGAAATCGACCCTTACCGGCACTAATTCACAAATCCTGTCACTGGGTTAGCGAAAACCCTTCACTGCTGGTCGAGCGTCCCCCAGCCCTTCGCGTCCCCGGCTTAGCTCTATACTCCGCCACGACCCACACGGCGGTGACCCCTTCCCCCTCCATGCGAATCCTCAAGCGTCTGCTGCGCATTGCGCTGTACCTCGCCCTGGCCGGCATCCTTTTCGTGGCAGGCGCCATTGGCGTCGCCTACTGGCTGCTGGCCCCGCGCCTCCCCTCGGTCGCGGTCCTGCGCGACTATCACATGCAAGTTCCGCTCCGGGTACTGAGCTCCGACGGACGGCTGATCGCCTCCTTCGGCGAGACCCGACGCATTCCGGTGCACATCGCCGACGTGCCGGCACGGCTCAAGAATGCTGTGTTATCGGCCGAAGATGCCGATTTCTATAGTCATCCGGGCATCGACTGGCACGGTATCGCCCGCGCCGGCATCCACGTCATCGTGTCCGGCGGCGACAAGGGCCCCGGTGGCTCGACCATAACGCAGCAGGTCGCACGCAACTTCTTCCTCAGCCCCGAAAAGCTTTATTCGCGGAAACTGACGGAAGTATTCATCGCCTTGCGCATGGAGAACGAGCTCACCAAGGACCAGATCCTGGAGCTCTACATCAACAAGATGTTCCTCGGCCATCGCTCGTACGGCCTCGCGGCGGCGGCCTCGTACTACTACGGCAAGACGCTCGACCAGCTGACCGTAGCCGAGAGTGCCACCCTGGCTTCGACCTTCCAGCTGCCCTCGGTGGTCAACCCGCTGAACAACCCCAAGCGGATGATCGCCCGTCGCGACTGGGTGCTCGGCCAGATGCTCTCCAACCGCTTCATTACCCAGGCGGAGTACGACGAGGCCGTCAAGGAACCCAACGACGCCTTCCCGCACGAGCAACAGATCGAGGTGGACGCGCCGTATCTTGCCGAAATGGTGCGCCAGCAGGTTCTGGAGAAACTGGGCAATGACGCCCTTACCGAGGGCTACGTGGTCCACACCACCGTGCCGAGCGACAGCCAGGCGGCCGCCAACGATGCGCTCCGCGGGCGGCTGTCCGCCTATGACCGGCGCCACGGCTACCGTGGCCCGGAAGGTCATGAAGAGCTCTCTGCCCAGGCTGGCCCCGAGGACTACGACCGCGTTCTCGCCGGCTACACGAGCGTGGCGGGCATGATGCCGGCCATCGTCACCGAAACCGGGGCGAAGGAGGCGACGGTGTACCTGTCCGCGAAGGAGTCGGCGACCTTGAGCCTGGACTCGATCGCCTGGGCCCGGCCCTACGTGAATGAGGGACGCGCGGGCGCGGCACCGACGCGTGTCGACGCCGTCCTCAAGCGCGGGGACGTGATTCGCCTCATCCGCAGCGAGAAGGACGACATCAACGAAGACGCGAAGGCATCGGACACCGCGAAGGCCACGACGGAAGCGAAGCCCGATCCAGGCAAGGGCGCCTGGCACCTGACCCAGATCCCCGCCGTGCAGGCCGCCCTCGTCTCGGTCGACCCCGAAGACGGTGCCGTCCGTGCGCTGGTGGGTGGTTTCAGCTTCCTTCGTTCGAAGTTCAACCGTGCCGTGATGGCAGCGCGCCAGCCGGGTTCGAGTTTCAAGCCATACCTGTATTCGGCCGCCTTCGAGCGAGGCTTCACGCCCGCCTCCATCGTCAACGATGCGCCGGTCGCCTTCCCCGATCCGTCGCGCCCCGATGGCATGTGGACGCCGGCGAACGACGACAACAAGTTTGCAGGGCCGATGCGCCTGCGCGAGGCGCTGGTGCAGTCGAAGAACCTCGTTTCGGTTCGCCTGCTCGATGCCATCGGCGTGCGCTATGCCCGCGAATACATGACGCGCTTCGGCTTCACGCCGGACGCCCTGCCACAGAACCTGTCACTCGCCCTCGGCACCGCATCGGTCTCGCCAATGAGCATGGCGCGTGGCTATGCCGTATTCGCCAACGGCGGCTACCTCGTCACCCCGTATTTCATCGCGCGCATCGACGACCGTGACGGTAATCCGGTGTACCTCGCCAACCCGGAACGCGCCTGCGCGGATTGCCAGGAACGCTTGCTCAATCCCGCTCCGGCCGGCCCACCGACCCAGCCTTCCACCGCCCTCATTCCGGCCAAACCGGCGGCTGCCAGCAGCACGGGGGGTAACGGCACGGGCGATGCCGTGCTTCCCGCCGATGCCCACGCCGACCAGGCGAAGGTGCCGAAGCTCGCTCCCCACGTGATCGACGTGCGCAACGACTACCTGGTGACGTCGCTCATGCAGGACGTGATCAAGCGCGGCACCGGTTCGGCAGCGCGGGCCCTTGGTCGCGACGACCTCGCCGGCAAGACGGGCTCGACCAACGACCACCGCGACGCCTGGTTCGTCGGCTTCAACGGCGACGTTTCCACGGCTGTCTGGGTCGGCTTCGACGACTTCAGCTCGCTCGGTCGGGGCGAGTTCGGCGCGAAGGCCGCTTTGCCCATCTGGATGGACTACATGGGCGCGGTACTCAAGGACAAGCCGTCGCACACGTTGGCCATGCCGCCAGGCATCGCCACGCTACAGATCGATGCGGGTTCGGGCCTGCCCTCACCGGGTGGCATGAATGAAATCATGAAGGTCGAGGATGTCGACCGTCTTCGCGAGCAGGCAACGCAGAAACAGCAGGAGGAACAGCAGGACCACGCCTACGATATTTTCTGACGTACACATACACACCACACGGGGGTGAGTCATGGCACGAGGCGAGCACCACAAAATCCACGCACAGGACCGGACGCAGCGTCATCGCGCCCTTGTCGCCCAGGAAGCGGCGCGCCTGATGAGTGAGCACGGTATCCGCGACTTCCACCACGCTAAGGTGAAGGCCGCGGAGCGACTCGGCATCGCCGACACGCAAGCACTGCCCCGTAACAACGAGATCGAAGATGCGCTTCGCGAACATCAGCGGATCTTCAAGGCGGATTCGCAACCACAGGCCTTGCGCGCGCGACGCGAAGCCGCTGTGGAAGGCATTCCCCTGGAGACGCAGACGCGGCGGCTGCGCTGGTCGGGCAACGAGCAAAGCGAGCATCCCGTATTGCTCTTCGGCGCCGACGGCATCCCGTTCGACCTGACCGTGCTGCCGCTGGATGCCCTGCGTCAGGCACCGCTGGACCGCGTGGACGACCGACCGATGCGCCGGGCGACCGCGTCGATGGTGCAGGCATTGCTTGCCGAGGAAGACATCGAGGCGTTCAACGCGTCGACACCTGCATTTGATCGGTAGGAGCAAAAAAAGGTTCTTCGCGGAATGCCGGGGACGCCGAAGACGGTGAGGCGCAGAGCCTTCGGCGTGTAGACGTGGCGGCGCAGAGCCTTCGGCGTGCAGGCGTGGCGG
>NZ_JBFUJE010000073.1:0-13026 GCF_056401535.1 Luteibacter sp. P4_E6
AGTACGGCCTGGTGTCACGCATCATCGTGCGGCGGGATGAACTGTCTCAGACGCCTTCGATCATGAAGACCCGATAGTCGGAACCCTTCAGCCGGTGCTCCTTCGCTTCGCTGTACAACGGGCTGTTGTACCAGGCGAGGGCTTCGTCCTTGCTGGGAAAGCTGAGGATCACCGAACCTTCGATGGGACTACMTTCCAACGTCTGGATGTCCCCGTAGAAGGCCAGGGGCGTCAGGGGATGACCTTCACCCGCATGGCGGGCTTTCTCGGCGTAGATCGCCATTTCCTTCGGGTCGGTAGTGCGTTCACGGGTGAAGACGACGTAGGTTGTCATGACTCGATTCCTGAAAAACCGTGGGACGGAGAGCTGGCCGTGCACGTCGCACGGCCAGCCGAAATAGCCTTACCAGGGAAGCGTCTTGCCGAGATAGGTGAAACTTCCCGTGGGGCCTTCCGCACCGATCAGTGCCATGCCGACGCTGCTCTTCGCGCCGGTCGGCACGTCGATTTCGCCGTGACCGCCGTTCATGTCGGTCTGCACGTAGCCCGGATGAATGGCGTTGACCTTGATCGGCGTGTCGCGCAGTTCATAGGCCAGATGCACGGTCCACGAGTTGATCGCGCTTTTGGAAGCGTCGTAAGCCGGCAGCTTGAAGTTGTAGATCGGCGAATTCGGATCGACATGCAGGGTGATCGAGCCCAACTGGCTCGACACGTTGACGATGCGCGCCGCCGGTGCCGCCTTCAGCAGGGGAAGGAAGGCCTGCGTCACTTCGACCACGGCGAACAGGTTGGTGTCGAAGGTTTCGCGCCAGGCGGCCAGCGTCTGTTCCGACGGCGCCTTGCCCATGTCGTCGACGAGGATGCCGGCGTTGTTCACCAGGATATCGAGTTTGCCAAAACGCGAGGTCACGTCGGCGACTGCCTTCGTGATGCTGTCGCCGCTGGTGACGTCGAGCACGACCGACTCGACGGGCAGACCCTCGGCCTTGAGCTTGTCCGCCGCTGCCTTGGCGCGACCGGCGTCACGGCCCGCGAGAAGCGTGGTCACACCGGCCTCGGCCAGCTGACGAACCGTTTCCAGACCGATGCCGCGTGTGGCGCCCGTAACGAGGGCAACTTTCTGTGTAGCGTTCATGGCGTGTCCCTATCGAGAAATGGCGATACAGCCCGGAATGGCCGGGCGCTGGGTATCGACATAGGGATGCCTTAGCTGGAGATAAAGGGGGTGGTCGACTGGCAGCGCAACGCGATGGACGTTACGCTCGGCCAGAATCGGAGTCAAAGTCGCGATGAGTCAGACCTTGCTCGCCCTGCTTCTGCTCGCCAGCCCGGACACGGCGGTGGTGGATTGCGGTGTTGCTGCGCATAAGGCAGAGATCGCACAGACCATGCTGAGTGTGAGGCGACCGGTGCCTGTCGAAGCCACGGTGGGCGAATTCCCCACGGCGGAAGGAACGCATGAATGCGTTCGGGTGACGTTTTCGCTGACCCCTTGGGGAACGATGTATCGGCTTCGTTTTGTCGAGACATCGGGCAACGCCGCCTTCGAACTGGCGGCGAGGCGTGCGATCGACAGGTACAAATTCGAAGGGTCCGTTCCTGGCATCTTCGAGACGAAGACCCTCGTCCTGCATGGCATCGACAACAAGAAGCCCGCGGATTGATAACCGGATATCAGCGCATGCCTTCGCTAGATGCACGCAGCGCAACCTGTCCGGGCGCGGCGACTGACTCGGCACCGGGGCGAACCGGTGTAATGCCGGCGCGCGGCGGGAGGTTCGAGGGAAGTTGGACGTTCCACGCCAGTCCGAAGTATTCCAGCACCTGGATGAAGCGGTAACCCAGATCGATCTGGCCCGGGTACAGCCCATGACGTGCCGAGCCGGGAAACGCATGATGGTTGTTGTGCCAGCTCTCGCCCATCGTCGGGATAGCGGCAAGGGGAACGTCGTGCGCCTGGATGCCGGCATGATCGACTGTCCAGCTCTGCGGTCCACGCGTGTGGGCAAAGTAAGAGATGAACCAGTGCATGGTGGTGCATGCCGCGACCCGGACGAAGACGCCCCAAACCACCCACGGCCAGCCGCCGAAGTAATACAACACCAGCGCTAGCGGGATCTGGTGGAACTTCCATGTCCGCTCGAGAAACCGGAGGAAGGGATCGTCGGCGATGCCCGGACCGGGATCGAATCCCGGCGGATTGTCCAGAACGAGGCGGCAGTGAAGATTCCACCAGCCGTCCTTGAGCAGGCCATGCCGATGGGCCAGGAAGTCATGGCACGCCGGCTGGCGCTGCGCCCAGTCGCGCATGTCATGGGTGCGAATGGTCCAGAGCGGGCCGCCCATGCCCACAAGCGCTCCCATCCACGCCAGCAGACGCTCCAGCCATTTCGGGCAGGCGAAGCTTCGGTGCACGAGACGGCGATGAAAACCTACCGAATGGCCGCTGCATAGGGTGACCGCCGAGAGGATCAGGAAAACCCCCAGTGCACTCCAGCTGACGTAGAAAGGCGCGAGCACGACCGCGGCAGTGAGCATGCTTCCGTTCCACAGCGAGCGGATCGGGTCCCAACGCACGTGGCCGTGTATGGGATTGACGCCGGGACCGAGGATAAGCGAGTTGACCTTGTAGGGATCGCGTTGGGCAATGTCTTCGATCATGGGGGYGTCCGTTCTGAGGTGGCAGGAAGGTCTTTCTGAAAGCAGCGTCTAAGTCGCGAGGAGGCTCACTACGGTGACCAACAGAACCATCGGCGCCAACATCAGCGAGAACGACAAGCAGACGAGGCGCAGGTACGCCAGAACGTGGCCCAACGTCGGTCGTGCGGAGGCTGTCGGTGCGAATCGGGTGCGTAGTTCGTCTATCGGAAGCGTGAGCACATGGCTCGACGGCGGCAGTCCGTAGAGCGACGTGCCGTGACGACCACGCAGGAAAGCGGCGAAGGTACGTCCAGGCAGAAAGATGGCTCCCAGGCCCACCAGCGGCAGACAGAACGCCGTCGCGCCAGCATGGGGAAAGCGTCCTGCGGCAAACTCCCAGGCGGCCATCTGCATTTCACCCGCAGGAGTGAGGGGGAAGCCCGTGAGTGCGTGATGTAAGTCGTGCCGGGCAAGCGCGGTGCGGCGCCAGGCGAAGTTGGGCAAACGTACGTGCAACAGGCCGTCGCCGAGATACCAGGTCTCATCCATGATGGCTCGGTTCCAGGACGCCGCTGTAGCGAATCACTTCACCGAGAACCGGCACCGCGAAGGCGACGTGGAATCGGTAGTGGCCACCTTCGATGCGCTTATAGGCCGTCGAACGAGGGATCATCCACAACGGGATACGCATGCCGCGCAGGCTTGCGCGCATCACGCGCCAGTACCACCCGCCGTCGATCACGTCGACGGCCAACGCGAGCTCGAGCGTACCGGTCTTCTCAACCCAGTAACCCTCCGGCCAGTGACCGACGGGAACGAAGGTCGAGCGAAGATCATGGGTGTCGTCGAAGCACCGATTCCACGACAGCTTCTTCGCGTCATGGCGGATCGTAACGGTCAGGCGATGCTTGCCTGCGGTATCTGGCATACCGAGCTTGCGCGCCATATGGCGTCCGAACGCACTGGCCACGGCACTCTCGCCGAAGCGCAGATCCACGGTGCCATGCAACTGACTGTCCTGGCCATGTAGCGTCTGAAGCAAGGGATGGAGCTCGCCGAATCCGGCGCCAAACCAGTCCGCGACCGCATGGGTGCCCTCTGTTCCGACCGCTGTGCTCATGACCGCCCCCTTTTTGGCGATGGAAAGACTCCGTCCTATGCGCTAACATACACACTAGTTAACTAAATAGCTAATTAGTTATGAAGATTGATGCGACCTTCGAGGCCCTGGGCTCCACCACGCGACGGAAGATCCTCGCCTATCTGTCCGAGGCCACGCTGACGGCCGGTGAGATTGCCGACCGCTTCGACATGAGCAAGCCGGCGTTATCCAAGCACCTGAAGATTCTCGAGAACGCGGGCATGGTCCGCAGCGAGAAGAAAGGCCAGTTCGTTCATTACAGTCTGGCCGACGAGAACATGCTGGCAACCCTGCACAGCTTCCTGACCACCTTCTGTCCCGTGGGTGGACCCCTGAAGCGAGAGAGCGCGGCGATTGCCAGGAACAAGCGCAAGACCGACTGACACAAGGAAGGCTCATGCAGGAAATAGACAACGCGATCTATGACCGGGTCGCCACCACGTGGTGGGACCAGGACGGCTTCATGTCGTTATTGCGCACATCGGTCAATCCGCCGCGGTATGCGTACTTTCGCGAGGCGCTGGTCTCGCGTCTTGGCCGGGACCCTAAAGGACTCCGTGTCCTTGACGTGGGTTGTGGCGGTGGCCTGCTGTCGGAAGAATTCGCCGCCATGGGTTGCGACGTCACCGGCATCGATCAATCCCTGCCGACACTGGCCGCCGCTCGCCAGCATGCCGACGCGTCGGGTTTACCCATCCGCTATCTCGAAGGCAGTGCCGAACAGCTGGCGTTTGAGGCGGGAACGTTCGACATCGTCTGCTGCTGCGATGTGCTCGAGCACGTGGACAACCCCGATGCCGTCATTGGCGAGATATCGCGCGTGCTGAAGCCCGGCGGGGTTTTCTTCTTCGACACGATCAATCGCACGTTCAAGAGCAAGCTCGTCGCGATCAAGCTCGCGCAGGACTGGCGTCTGACCCGGCTCATTCCGCGGGATGTGCACGTGTGGGAGAAATTCATACGACCGAGTGAGCTCGTTGAGCTCCTCGATCGCCATGGCATGCCGGGGTCTGAGCTCGCCGGACTCTCGCCGGCGATGAATCCATTCACCGCCCTCGGTGCGCTGATCCGGAACAAGCTGGGAACGATGACGTTTGCGGAGCTGGGTGAGCGGGTCAAGCTCAAGCAGAGCAAGGACCTCTCCATTTCCTATATGGGCTTTGCCGTGCGCTCTGCCGCGGCGTAAACATCGGCGGGCCTTCACCCACGGTTGGCCCGCCATGCACTCATACCGAGAGCTGTTTCATCAGCACCGCTGCGGCTTCCGATGACGAGGCCGGGTTCTGGCCGGTGATCAGCAGGCCGTCGGTGACGACATACGAGCCCCAGTCCGGCCCCTTCGAGTAAATGCCGCCCTTGGCCTTGAGTTCGTCCTCGACAAGGAAAGGCACGATCTCGGTGAGGCCCACGCCGGCTTCCTCCGTGTTGGTGAAGCCGGTGACCTGCTTGCCTTCGACCAGCGGCCTGCCGCTCGATGCCTTCACGTGGCGAAGCACGCCCGGCGCGTGACAGACCAGCGCGACCGGCTTGCCGGCTTCGATGAACGACTCGATCAGCGCGATGGAATGCTTGTCTTCGGCGAGATCCCACAGCGGGCCGTGGCCACCCGGATAGAACACGGTGTCGAAGTCGGCCTGCGACACGCTGTCCAGCCGCACGGTGTTGGCGAGCTGGGCATTCGCCGCCGCGTCCGCTTCGAAACGACGGGTGACGTCGGTCTGAAAAGACGGCTCGTTGCTCTTCGGATCCAGCGGCGGTTGGCCGCCCTTGGGCGAGGCCAGAACGATCTCGGCGCCAGCGTCTTTGAACGTGTAATAGGGCGCGGCCAGCTCTTCGAGCCAGAAGCCCGTCTTACGACCGGTGTTGCCGAGTTCGTCGTGCGAGGTCAGAACGATGAGGACTTTCATGGTGGTTCTCCTGGTGGTGATTGTTGAAGTAGACCAGTCGTCTACAGCACAGGTAAAAAAATAAGCACCGCTCGCCTGTCAGGGCGAAAGGTTGAGGATCTGGCGCGTGGTCTTCATCGCCGTGTGGAAAGGCTCRGTGTTGCGGACGATCTTCACCATGACGCTCGCGCCTAGCCACAACTGGTACAAGCTTTGCGCGACATCTGCCGGCGCTTCGTCGACCGCTAACGAGCCGTCGTCCAACCCGGCTTCGATCGCACCTGCAAGCTGCCCGATGATTCCCGAGGTGCCGCGCTTAAGCGACGCGCGCATGGCTTCGGACAGGTCCGCGACCTCCGCGCCCAGCTTCACGGCAAGGCATTTGCCCTGGCAGTCCTGGAAGGATTGGTTGTCCTGCCAGGCCTGGAAGTAGTTCTCGAGTCGACGCGACATCGGGCCGCCTGCCTGACGCAGCGTCCGGTCCATGTCGGCCAGGTAATCCTCGAAGTAGTCCTCCAGCAGCGCTTCGCCGAAGGCTTCTTTCGAACCGAAGTAGTGATAGAACGAGCCCTTCGGCACGCCGGCGGCGGTGAGAATCTCGTTGAGACCGACGGCAGAAAAGCCCTTGCCGCCCATGATCCGCTGGCCAGTGGCCAGGATCTTGTCGCGGACATCGGACGATTCGGTGGGGGCGATAACGGGGCTCATGGGGTGAACTATAGACGCAATTAGACCGGTCGTCTACTGCAATCTTTCCCAGTCGCTGACGATGACGGAATGACCCTGGAACGGTCATTCACCAAGACAGCAATC
This sequence comes from Luteibacter sp. P4_E6, assembly GCF_056401535.1. NCBI lineage: Bacteria > Pseudomonadati > Pseudomonadota > Gammaproteobacteria > Lysobacterales > Rhodanobacteraceae > Luteibacter > Luteibacter sp. P4_E6. The sequence goes on from NZ_JBFUJE010000073.1 coordinate 6,484, forward strand.
TTCTGCAATTCTGGCCCTTAATGTCGCTTCATAGTGCCTTTGTCATCCAACCTCCAGGGGAATTCCATGAGTGAGACCGAAGTTAACGCGCCACATGACGCCCCACGCCGCAAGTTCGTCACCTCGGCGGGCCTGACGGCCGGCGCCCTCGTCGCTGGCGGCGCATCTGTCGTCCAAGGCGCCATGGCCGCGCCTGCTCCAGCCCCTTCGAAGTCCGCTGCCGGAGCGCACCGGGCCGAGTCGTCGACCGTTGTCACCAAGGACGGCGTCGAGATCTTCTTTAAAGACTGGGGCCCGAAGGACGCACAGCCCATCGTGTTCCACCACGGCTGGCCCTTGTCGGCGGACGACTGGGACGCGCAGATGCTCTTTTTCGTCGGGCACGGCTATCGCGTCATCGCGCACGATCGGCGCGGACACGGCCGTTCGCAGCAGGTGAGCGATGGGCACGACATGGATCACTACGCAGCCGATGCGTGGGCCGTCGTCGAGCACCTGAACCTGAAGAACGCCGTGCACATCGGTCACTCCACCGGTGGTGGCGAAGTCGCCCGCTACGTGGCGAACTACGGCCAACCGAACGGTCGCGTGGCCAAGGCCGTCCTGGTAAGCGCGGTGCCTCCGCTGATGCTGAAGACCGCGGCGAATCCGGGCGGCACACCGCTCGACGTGTTCGATGGATTCCGCAAGGCCCTGGCTGAAAATCGCGCGCAGTTTTACTTCGACGTTGCCTCAGGCCCCTTCTACGGCTTCAATCGGGCGGGTGCCAAGGTGTCCCAGGGCATTGTCCAGAACTGGTGGCGTCAGGGCATGATCGGTGCTGCGAAGGCGCACTACGACGGCATCAAGGCTTTTTCCGAAACCGACCAGACGGAAGATCTCAAGAAGTTCACCGTCCCGACCTTCGTCATGCATGGCGATGACGACCAGGTAGTCCCTTACAAGGATGCCGGTGTGCTCTCAGCAAAGCTCATCAAGGGCGCGAAGCTGAAGATTTATCCGGGTTACCCGCACGGCATGCTGACCGTGCACGCCGATGAACTTAACAACGACATTCTCGAGTTCATCAAGAGCTGACTTGCGGTTCAATTTCCGGTCGGGGCGCAACGCCCGACCGGACGTCGGATGCCGTATCAGCCGCCCGGCCGGCAAACAAACTGGTGCTTGATCGCATCGTAAGCATCCAGATGGCTGTCGAAGATCCGCTCGCCCGCGACATAGCTCAGGCTACAGGCGAGCTTGCCGGTGCCGTTTGTCCGGATGCTTCGCTGGCGAACGAGGCCGTGGTCCGTATGCATAACGATGTCGTATTCCAGGGCCCGGTAGCCGTCCCAGGTGACTTCGACCGGCGGCGAGACGTCGAGCGTCAYGTTCTTCAGGCTGGCAAACGCACGCTCACTCTTGACGACCACGTTTATCCCGGCTTCCAGCGTCACGGAGGATGAGTTTCCCTCCTTGATGGCGATCAGGTTCGCGGCGGATTGCTTGTTGACGGTCAAAACGGCCCTGCTCGTTACCATGTTCCCGGCTACCGCCCGTGACACAGGAAGCGCCGTCCAGCCTGCGGGCCACGTGAGGCTGGGTGCAGGCATGGGATCGTGGCTTGCTTCCCAGGCCAGCGTCATGACACTGGGAAGGGTCACGACCACGGTCAACGTGACGATGCCGGCGATGCGATAGCGTGAGCCGACGAGAACGCTGATGAACGTCACGATGGCGGGTATGAGCAGGACCACGCCGGCGGCCGCGGCAACTACGAGCGGCATGCGGGACGGCGTCGGTAGCAATGTGGCGAACCGCCACCATGCAAGGAGCATCAGCGCCACGGCCGCCGCGATATAGGCGAGCCACGGCATGTCTTTCCCGCCGCTGACCGTTGTCGGCGCGGTTGTCGGCGCGCCCAGCGGTGACGTTGGCGGAAGGTAAGGCGACGCCGGTGGCAGATCCGGTTGCGGCTCGTTCGTCATGTTTTCTTCCGGCATCACGGGCAGTCCAGCTGAAAGCCGTGCCGGGGCGGCTACGGGTCATCAGGGAAACAAAAAAAAGCCCTCGAAACCGAGGGCGATCTGGGTAGAGCTCTATTCGTCGCCTTTGGGGCGGTAAATCCGCCCCGGACTCTTGTTGTAGATAGGCGTGGGCCCGTTTCCATTCAAGCCGTAGCTTGTCGTGAAACGAGCCGTGTGCGACGGATCAATAGTCGTACGTTACGCCGAAGCGGAAGTAGCGAGGCGTCTCGAACGCGATAGGCACGTTGTAGGTCGGCTCCGGCGCGTCAGTCGTACCGAGGTACGGATCCGACTGGGTCTTCTTCTGCTCATTGAACAGATTGAAGACATCGATCGAGAGGCCGAGCTTGCCGTCGGCAAATGCCGGGCGATAGGCGAGCGAAGCCGAGACGACGTGCGTGATCGGATTGCGGCCCACGGCACCCGGCGGCGATGGCTCACCACCACACCAGTGGTAGGACTCAACGCCATAGCCAGCGTCGATCTGGTCGGGGCCGAAGCCGCCGTAGCAATTACGCGGTGCACCGGAAACGATGGCGATGTTGCCCGAGACCTGCCATTCCGGCGTGATCTCGTAGGCACCGTAAGCCTTCAGTGCGTGCGTATGATCGTTCGCGAGCTTGCCGTTCGAATACACCATCAGCGGGGCGTTATCCCACGCCTGCGTGACCGACGGGTCGCTACGCGTACCGGCGTCGGAATCGGTCTGGCCTTCGCTGTTGCCGTAAAGCTTCGAGTATACGTAGCTGACGTTACCCCACCACTTGCCGTCGCCCTTCTCGCGCTGCAGATGCAGCTCGAGCGCGTAGTAGTGGCGCTTGAGCTGCGGGAAACCGAGCTCGTCGTTGGTGGCGCGGACACTGTCGTAACCACCGGCCGCGTTTGGCGCCAGGAACGTGTTGGCACGACCCGGGTTGAACAGATAGCAACTGACGCCGGCCTGGCTCAGGTCAACGGCGGAACCGCTGGCGGTGAACAGCTGCTGCAACTGTCCCGCCGGGTTGTCGCCCGTATCGCAATAGTCATCGATCGCATTGCCGAGCTTGCGATAGGTCGCCTTGGCGCCGTAGACCCAGTTCTCGCCCCATGTCTTATCGAAGCCCGCGATGTACTCGTCCTGGTACTCCGACTTCAGGCCCTTCGCGCTGACCACGGTCGGATCCTTCGGCTGGCCGTATTCGTTGTTGGGCGAGTACGGCTGACCCGGGCCGTTGACCGTATTGAGCGGCGTCAGACCGAGCGGATAGCCGTTGGACGGATCGATACCCGTGTACGAAAAGTACGTGTTGGTCTGCGTGGAAGACGACGCACCGCGAAGCGCGGGAGCCAGCGGCAGTGCGAGGAAGTAACGCCCCGCGTTGCCGTAGACCTTGAACGTGCTGTCGCCGTAGACATCCCAGGTGCCACCCAGGCGCGGCGCCCACTGCGGCTTGGTCTGGGTGATGTAGGCCACGCCATTGCCGTTGTAGTTGGTGAACTGGTCGTTACGGATACCGAGTGACAGCTTGACGGTATCCGATACCTGCCACTGGTCCTGTACGTACTGCGCGCGCTGACGCACGCGCACCGAGGCGGCGGTCAACTGACGGTACTGGGAAACGTAGTACGGCGTACCGACCGGCGCGTCGACGGCACCGCCTGCGATGGAGCCACCGTTAGCGACCGTGTCGTAGCTCCACTCATAGCCGGCGTTGTTATAGACCTTGTCGCCGTCGTTCAGATCCCGGCTGTTCTGATTGTCGATACCGACCGAAAGGGTGTGATCGCCGAGCACGTAAGAGAGGTCGACGCGGTAGTTCGACACCTTGCTTTCATGGGCCGGGTCGCTGATGGTGGTCAGGTTCTGCGCGTTGGTGATGCCTTGCGGGAAGCCTGGCGTCAGAGCCGGATCCTGATTTCTGGCACCAAGAATGGGAATCAGGTTCGGATCGGTGGTACCGGTCTGCGTGAACAGCTTCGTGTCCTGCTTACCGTACTGGGCGGTCAAGGTCAGGCTGTCCGTTATGTAGCTCGTGTACTTCGCGATCCACATCGTCTGCTTGGTGCTGGTCGCGGTATCCGGCGCGATGAAATCGCCATCCTGGCGCGTGTCGTTATCGAACGTGTACACCTGGCCGGTGTAGTCGTGCTTTTCGCTGGCAGCGGTCAATTCAAGCAGATTGCTATCGTTGATATTCCAGTCGAACTTGGCGTAGATCTTCGGATCTTTGTAGGTCTGCACGTAGTTCTTGTTCGACGAGGCGATCTGGACGTTATCGCCCTTGGTCTTCTCACCTTCCACCGCGATGAAGGCAAACAACGTGTCCTTGATCAGCGGGCCACCTGCGTAGGCCGAGTAGATGGCGTCCCAGCTCTTGTTGAGGTTGCGATAGCGGTAGGTCTGTCCATCGAGAGACGAGCTACCCGGGTATTTGGCGTTGATCGGAGAGGCGTAGGAGAAATCCGGAGTCCAGAGGATCTGACCGCCGAAATGGAATTCGTTGGTGCCGCGACGGCCGACGATACTGATCACGCCACCGTCCGAGCGACCGTACTGTGCACCGTAACCGCCGGTCAGGATTTCCTGCTGGTCGATGGCACCGTATGGCAGGGTCATGCCACCGTAACCCGCGATCGGATCGGTGGTGTTCATGCCGTTGATGTAATACGCGTTCTCGGTCACCGAAGAGCCGCCGAACGAGACCAGGGCTTTGCCGGTCGGGCTCTGGAAGCCGGTGCCGGTTGCACCCTGCGACACGCCCGGTGCCAACAGGGCAATCGCTTCAGCCGAACGTGCCAGCGGCAACTGCTTGAGCTGGGACTGGGTGATCACGGTGCGCGAGTCGAACGTGGAAACGTCGATCGGCGGCAACGCGTTGCCGACAACGGTCACACCCTCAAGGTTAGCGGCATTCTGTGCGCTGGCAGCGGCGGCAGCAAATGACACATCGGTACCGGCGTTAACGCGCAGCTCGACATTGTCACGCGAATCGACGGTGGTCCCGCCCTTGACCAGGCTGACTTTGTAAGTGCCCAGCGGCAGGTTTGCGAAGCTGTAACGACCGGCTGCGTTGACCGTGGTGGTACGAGTCACACCCGAGCCGCTGGTGATCTGAACGGTGTCGCCGGCTTCGGCTGAACCGAACAGGCTACCCGTGGTGGCCTGGGCGAAAACGCTGCCGGTGAGACCCATGCCCACCGCGAGCGCGAGGGCCAAAGACGAACGACGCAGGACCGATGCCTGCCCGATAGTGCCAACAATCATTCCGTGTCTCCCCTGATCGACCCTCGAAGGGCCAAAGAAAGCAATAAAGTCCGGCCAATGGCCAGGACTAAGTGATTTCACATTTACCCCGGCCAGAAGGCCAACAGCGACAGACTCCTCCAAAGCCGATCGCTGGCCCCGCCGTGTACTCGTCAACTCTCAACAAGTACCGACCCGAACCTGCCTAACTAACGAAACGTTCAGTTCGGTGTGGCCGGAGTTCGAACATATGCCCGACGTTAGCTAAGTGTCAACACGTTGTTGCGTTTTTGAAATGACATCGTCTTCACAATTCATCGCAAGCAATTTCGCAATGAGCCGCAAGCACTTACGAACACGCCGCACGATGCGATCATTCCTAACTGAAAGGTGTTCTTGCCTTCACCATTCTCCGCGATCGGTAGCATTTGCAAGGACTGAGAAAGACCAGATCGCGTTTTCACAGCGCCAAGCCGGACCGACACAGCGTTAGCGAGGTCTGCCGAATATGGGCATCTGCGAAGCAATGTATTTCAGCCCAACTATGCCACCTGCACCCGCTTCCGAATGATGTCCGCAAGCACGCCCTGCCCACGCATGCGCGTCGCAAAGTTCGAGTCGTAATCCTTCCCGCCATTCATCTGCTGAATCAGGCTGATGATGTGCGAGGCGCGACCTGGGTATTGCACTTCAAGCCACTCAAGAGACAGCTGCTTGAGCGCGGGAATAACCGGCGCAACCAGAACACCCACTGGCCCGCCCGCCTTGGTCAACGTCTCCACGGCCTTCATGCGCCGATGTGGTGCGCTCGCGCGCGACTCGAGCGAGCTTGATGCTCGAAAGTTGCACCCTCCCCGCCCGGCCATCAGATATTACGATCTAAATCGTAGATTCATTTTTTTTAGCAGACGCAGCAACCCCATCCGCGCTCAAGCGCACTCATGCGCTCAGAGTCGTGGCCTTCGAATACGAGCACCCGCATCCGCGCCGATGGCGTGATACCCGAACCTACTTAACTTAAACGATTGCTGACCCTGTCGGACGAGGCCGCCTCGTTATTTCCGGCCCAACCGATTCTTTCATACAGAGCTCGATACGAATGATGAAGTCCACTGCAGACGTTCCGGATGGTTGGGTTATGCCTGTTGCATCCACGATGAACGAGCACGAAATTTCCTCGACGACGACGGTGGCCCCAGCCACCCGCGCCGAACGCATATCCAGCATCGATGTGCTTCGTGGATTCGCATTGCTGGGCATCTTGGTTATGAACATCGACAGCTTCGGCGACGTGCAGGCGGCACACGACATTCC
>NZ_JBFUJE010000074.1:0-13016 GCF_056401535.1 Luteibacter sp. P4_E6
GGCGCCAACCGGCCATGGCGACGACGAGGCCGCCAGCGACACGTAGCACCGGAATCGAGATACCGAAGAAGCCCAGTACGTAAGCACCGACCAACAACGACGCCAGCAACAACGCGAAGCTGTTCACGGCCACGCGGCGTGCCATGTCCGCACGCTCGGCATCGGTGGCGTGCGGCACGATGCTGATCGCCATGAAGGCGGATGCCGGCGGATTCACGATGGGAAACAGGCTCGCCACGATCAACAACACGGTCTTGGTCAGCTCTTCCCACATAAGGCGCTCCGGGCGATAGGTAGACGAATGACGCGCACAGTATCCGGTCTTGTCAGGCGGCGGATTGGATCGTCCGCGCGTGCTGCGACGCAGGATGACAGATTCGTGTCACTCGATCATTCTCGCCGCCGGTGCGTCAGGGGGCGCGTCGCCTACTCATTCAACGCAGGGATATCGATGAATCGTCGACGCTTGACGCCGTGTCTTGCCGTGCCCGCTCTGAAGCTGCGTCCGCTGGCTTTGGCATGCACCACCGCCCTCCTCCTGTTCTGCGTCTCGGACGTCTTTGCCCAGGAACAAAACCCTTCAACGACGGCACCGCAAAGTGAGACGCCGTCCACAAAACCGGCAAAAACCGCGAAAGAGAAGGAAAAGCATCCCGCCAACCCCGACGCCGTGAGCAATCTCGACGCCATCGTCGTCACCGGCATCCAGGGCAGCATTCAGAACTCGCTGAAAGCCAAGCAGAGTTCCGACAACATCATCGAAGCGATCTCGGCAGAAGATATCGGCAAGCTCCCGGACAGCAGTATCGCCGAGAGCCTCGCGCGCCTCTCTGGCCTGGCCACGCAGCGAGTGGACGGCCGCGCCAACCAGATTTCGATCCGGGGCCTTTCGCCCGACTTCGCCGGCACCACGCTCAACGGTCGCGAACAGGCCACCATCGGTGAGAACCGCGGCGTGGATTTCGATCAGTACCCTTCCGAACTCATCAGCGGGGCTGCCGTTTACAAGACGCCCGATGCCAGCCTCATCGGCCAGGGTCTGTCGGGCACGGTGGACCTTCATACGATCAAGCCGCTCGACCTGGCCAAACCGACGTTCGCCGCGAACCTGCGTGGCGAAAGCAACTCCAACGGCAGCCTCAACCACGGTACCGGCGTCGGCGATAGCGGGCACCGCGCCAGCTTCTCGTACATCGACCAGTTCTTCGACCACACGCTCGGCCTGGCCGTGGGCTTTGCCCAGCTCGACTCACCCGTGYAGGAGAAGCAGTACCAGGCATGGTGGTGGAGCAACAACAACGGCCCGAACGGCGCCGAGGGACAGTGGGGAGCGGCGCACACGCCTGGCCTGCCCGACGACGTGCTGTCGCAGGAAGGCGCCCAGCTACGAGCCAAGTCCGAGAACCAGTTGCGCAATGGCCTGATGACCGTGCTCGAGTGGGCACCGGACGATCACTACCATTCCACGCTCGACCTCTACTACTCCACGTTCGACCAGAAGACGTTCCTCAACGGCGCGCAGTGGTCGAGCAGTCCGTACGACAACGTCTCCTACGCGAACATCGGCACCGTACCTGCACAGCCCTACCCAATTGTCACCTCCGGTCACATCGATGGCCTGAAGACGGTTCTGCAGAACGAGTACACCAAGGAACGCGACAAGCTGTTCTCGGTCGGCTGGAACAATCAATACGACTTCGGTAACGGCTGGAACGCCACGGCCGATCTCTCGTATTCCAGCGCGAAGAAACGCCTGCATGACGCTTACCTGTTCGCCGGGCTGCCCGGCCAGGCGACATCGTCCACCGACTTTCAGACGAAGCGCGACGAAGGCTTCCCGGATTTCAGCCCAGGCACGGACTGGTCCGACACCTCTGCCGTGAATTTCACCGACGCGAACAACTACGGTTACGACGGGCGCGAGGAATATGACAAGCAGAAGGACACCATCAAGGCGATCCGCCTTGAAATCAGCCATCCCGTCGGCTGGATCTTCAGCGACTTCAACTTCGGCGTGAACTATTCGGACCGCGAGAAGACCAAACAGGCTGACGTGCTCTTCGCCTGGCTCAACGGCAACGGTTCCACGTCCGCCGATTACCTGCCCGGTTTTGCCGCGCCGATCGACCCGTCGTCGCTGCGCGGTATCACCGACCTGGGCTATGGCGGTATTCCTGCCATCGTCAATTACAACGTCCTGCAGTCCCTGGACAACCAGTACTACCTCACCGAGCGAAACACGCAGGGCGACTGGAGTCGCAATTACACGGTGCGCGAAAAGGTGCCGGTCGTCTACCTCAAGTTCAACATCGATACGATGCTGGGCGACATTCCGTTGCGCGGAAACATGGGTGTGCAAGCCGTGCGCACGATTCAGTCCTCCGAGGCGCTGCAGACCAACGGCGACGCCCTGGTCGGTCGTATCGCCGACGGGACGAACTACAACAAGGTCCTGCCTAGCCTGAACCTCGTTGCCGAAGTGACGGACAAGCAGTACCTGCGCTTTGGTCTGGCCAAGACCATGGCGCGCGGCCGCATCGACGACGAAAAGGTCGCCACGTCGGCGGACGTTGCGCTGATTACCGACGGCCCGGCGGCCGGCCAGGTGCTCTGGTCCGGCAGCGGCGGCAACCCGAAGCTCAAACCGTATATCGCGGTCGGCGCCGATCTATCGTGGGAGAAGTATTTCGGCACAGCGAGCTATGTTTCGGCGGCGGTCTTCAATAAGAACCTGCTCAACTACATCTACAACGAAACCACGCTCGACTACGACTTCTCACGCTATACCAACGATACGCCGACGCTAACCCCGACCAGCACCATYGGTTCGTTTACCCGCCCGGAAAACGGCACCGGCGGCAGGATGCAGGGCCTGGAACTGTCAGGCTCCTTCGAAGGCGGTCTGTTGGCGCAGGCGCTCGATGGCTTCGGCATGCAGGCGAACTTCTCGCTGACCAACAGCTCGCTACCGGTAAGTGCCGTATCGACCATTCCCGGCAGTCCGTCCACCCTGCCCGGCCTGTCGCGCAAGGTGGCGAACCTTGCCTTCTACTACGAGAAGCACGGCTGGTCGGTGCGTATCGCCGAGCGTTATCGCTCATCGTTCACCGGCGAAGCCGTGGCGCTGTTCGACCAGCTCGGCTACACGAAGATCCTGGCGGACAAGCAGACCGACTTCCAGCTCGGCTATGCCTTCGCCGAGGGCCGCTTGAGTGGTTTGTCAGTGCTGTTACAGGTGAACAACCTGACCAACTCGCCTGAGAAGACGCAGCAGGTCGCCTCGCTGCCGAACAACATCAAGATCGCCAGGCCGCTGGAGTACGACACCTACGGCCGCACGCTGATGTTCGGCGTCAACTACAAGCTCTGAGTCCGGTTTAACCGGGCCAGGGCGTATCCGAAGCGGGCTGTCCGAGGTGTTCCTCGGCCGGTCCCGCACAGGCCCAGCACGGCACACCGATCTGGCAGCCGACCTCCTCGTCGATATACGTCACCTCGCCAAGGCCCTTGCATACCGGGCACGGCTCGTCTCCAGGATCTGCGTGGTCTGCGATGGGCATGGCGGCGGCCCTCATGCGGTCTTCGATGCTTCGTTATACCCTTCTGCCACGGCGGGTGCGTGGATGCCCGGGGAGCGACCATGCTCAAGCAGCGACCATCGGGCGCCTACGACACGCGGCCATCGCTCGCGCGACGCCTCGTGTGGACCGTCAGCGGGGTGCTCWTCCTCGTGCCGCTCCTCTACCTTGCCGCCGCCGTCATCCTCGGCGCCATTCCGCTGAATCGCGACTGGCGACACGCCGATGACGGGGTGACCGTATGGCTCACCACCAACGGCGTCCATGCGGGGCTGGCGATGCCCGCCAGGCACGCGCTGATGGATTGGACAGCGCTGTTTCCGCCGGTGCACAACGCGCGACGGAACGACGCGGACGCCGACGAGTACGTCACGATCGGCTGGGGCGATCGCACCTTCTTCCTCGACGTGCCGCAATGGAGCGATCTGAAGCTGGCGACCGCCCTGAACGCGATCGGTGGGCGCGACGCCGCCGCGATGCACGTGGAATATGGACCCGCGCCGACACGCGATGCGACGGCGATACCGCTCACCGTGACGCCCGAGGCGTATGCACGGCTTGTTGCCTTTGTACGCCGAAGCGTCACCGTCGATGGCAACGGCTCGGCTGTCTGGATTCCCGGCCGCCACTACGACGTGAACGATGCTTTCTACGAAGCCCGCGGCCGCTACAGCCTCTTCGTCACCTGCAACCAGTGGACACGCGATGCCCTGGCCGAGAGCGGCGTGCGCGTGCCTGCGTGGTCACCGTTCGACAAGGCGCTGTTCTGGCAGTTGCGTGGCGAAGCCGGTCGTTAGGTCGGCGTGCCTTTCGCAAGGGTGGCAACGCGCTCGCGCAGCCATTGGTGCGCGGGATCGGCGTGCATGCGCGGATGCCACGACGCATACAGGGAGATGTCGTGCGTCGGGATGGGCAGCTCGCAGGCATCGAGCCGCCCGCCGAAACGCTGTACGAGCCGCGAAGGCATGACGCCCACATAGTCGGTAGCCTCGAGTATGTCGGGCATCAGGTGATACTGGGGAACGGACACTGCCACCTGTCGCCGGCGCCCGAGCCTGTGAAGGTAGTCGTCCATGAAGCCGTGAAAGCCGCCGCCATCGAGCGAGACGAGCACGTGCCGTAGTGCGCAGTACGTCTCCAGGTCGGGCGGCGTCGGGCCGCGCGGGTGCCCTTTTCGCTGGGCCATGAGGTAGCGGTCCTTCAGGAGCACGCGGGCCTTCATCGCAGGCGGGATGAGGCTGTCGATGCTGACCAGCAGATCGACCTCGCCCGATTCCAGTTGCGTGCCGATGCGGGCGGGGTCCACCGGCCGGAAGGCCACGCGGATACCAGGCCCTGCGTGAGCGGCTATCCAGGCAACGAGGTCGACACCGAGGATGGCCACGCCGTTGTCGCTCAGGGCGATCTGGAAGTCGCGCGAGCTATGTGCCGGATCGAACTCCGGCGCATGGGTGAGCACACGATCGAGATCCCGCAAGGCCGCACGCAGCGGTTCGCGGAGGGCCGCCGCCCGGGCGGTCAGGGTCATGCCGCGCCCGGTTTCCGCGGGTAACAGCAAGGGATCGCCAAACGACTCGCGCAGACGTGCCAGCTGGGCGGACAGCGCTGGCTGGCTGAGCTTGAGGCGACGGGCGGCTCGGGTGACGTTCGCCTCCTCGAGAAGCACGTCCAGTGAGGCCAGCAGATTGAGGTCGACCCGATTGATATCCATGAAATGGATGACTCGTATGCCTGGAATCGATGTTGATTATAGGTCGGCGAACCCGAGATAAGGCGCTCCCTCATCGTTGCGAAGCCGTCATGGCCCGTCTTTCCCCTCCCCTGGTGCTGCGCATCCTCAGCATCTGCAATTTCGCCCTCGGCAGCGCCTCACTGGCGGTCGTGGGCGCCCAGGCCTCGATGGTCGGCGCCGGCATGACGGTCGCGCAGGCGGCCGAGCTGGTCGCCGTGTTCGCGCTGACCTTCTCCGTCGGCGCCCCGCTCGCCCAGGTGTTCATCGGTCACCGGCGGCGACGCGACGTGCTGATCGGCGGGTTGCTGGTCCTCGCCTTCGGTTCGGTCTTGTGTGCCGTCGCGCCAGGCTATGGCTGGTTGCTGGCGGCCCGCGTGATCGCCGGCCTCGGTGCCACGGTGGTTGCCCCGATGGCATCTTCCATCGGCGTCGGCCTGGTGCCGGCCGAGCGACAAGGGCACGCGCTGGCCGTGGTGTTCAGTGGCATTGCCATCTCCAGTGTCCTGGCCGTACCTCTGGCCATCGCGGCCTCCGCAGCCTTCGGCTGGCGCGTGGTGTTCGTCGGTCTGGCGGCACTGGCCAGCATCGCGGCCCTCCTGGTCTGGCTAACCGTGGACGACGAGTCACGCGGTGTCCGACTGGACCTGCGACGGCTGTTGAAGGCACTTACCCACCCGGCCACCGGTACCGGTCTCGCTGTGATCTTCTTCCAGGTCTCCGGTTACTTCGTCACCTATACCCTCATCACCGCGCTGCTGCACGACCGTTTCGGCGCGGACACCGCGACGGCTTCCGGCATCATGTTCGGCTTCGGTGTCCTGGGCGTTGCGGGCAACTGGCTCGCCCAGCGCCTCGCGCTTCGCTTCGGCGCCAACCGACTGCTGTATGCCGCCATGGGCACGATGCTGCCGGTGTTCCTCGCCCTTGCGGTCGTGCCGGCGTACTGGTGGGCTCCGATACTGCCGCTGCTGGTATGGGCCTTGTCGCAGGACGTGTTCTACCCCTCACAGCAGCGGCGCGTGGTCGAACTCGAACCGGAGATCCGCGGCCTGATCCTCGCCCTCAATTCCTCGGGCCTGTTCGCCGGTATCGCGTTCGGCTCGTTCCTCGGTGGGCGCATCGCGCAAGCGAGCGGCGTGGCCAGCCTGCCGCTGGTCTCCCTGGTGTTGACGGCGATGGCCCTGGCGGCGTTGACGGTATCGCGCCAAGCCGCCCGCAGGCACGAGGTTCAGGCCCGATCGATGCGCGCGGCGTAGCAGCCGTACGCCGCATAGTGCACGTGCGCATAGCGGACCGAGGACATCGCGAACAGGCGCTCGATCGCTTCGTCCAGCACGCTGCCCTCGACGAGGACCGCACTGGCGATGTGGTCGCGCTCGTCGAAGCCGCGCAACGCGAGCGTACGTGTGCGTAACACCTCCGGCACGTCGTCACTCACCTCACACGCTTCGGTCGCCCCTTCGCGAATGAAGATGGCGTGGCTGGAGCGATAGGGCGAGTCAGCCGGCTGATGGGTGTGATTGAGCAGGAGCAAGGCTTCACCGCGGCGAGCGTTGCGTAGTTCGATACGCTCCGGGTAACCGGTGTCGTTGGCGGCGATAACGCGGATCACGCCACGCTTGGCGAGTTGCTCTTCGTCCAGGCCATACAGCGACGTGAATGGCTTCGGGTCGATACCGGAGATGCGGAAGGACATGGGGTGGCTCCGTGGTGGGTACGAGGCCATGTTCCGCTCGCACTGCCTGCGCCACCATCCGGATCTTGCGCTACGAAGCGGCTCTTCCATCGCGACGAAAGCGTGCCGGCGTCGTGCCCATGACGCGCGCAAACGCCTTGCCGAACGCGGACTCGGAACGATACCCCACGCGCTCGGCCACGGCGCCGGCAGTGAGTTCGCCACGGCGCAGAAGCTCCGCGGCTACGTGCATGCGCAAGAGTGTCAGTACCTCGTGCGGGGCCACGTTTCCTCGTGCCTCGAAGTGTCGCGCGAACGTGGCGCGCGACATCGCCGCCTGTTCGGCGAGCGAGCCCACCGTCCACTCGCGCTCGGGCTCGCGCAGCATGGCGAGCAAGGCGCGACTGAGCCGGGGATCGACCATGAGACCGAGCAAGGAGGGCGGCATGAGCCCATCGCGCAACTGCGCGCGGAGGGCGAACACAAACAGCGCCTGGGTCAGCGCCGTGACTACGGCCAGCGCGCCTGGATCCATGCGCGCCACCTCGTCGCGAAACATCCTCACGATGCCGGACAGTGCGTCCAGCCCGTGCTCGCGACCGAGCCGTACATGGAGTACCTCGGGCAAGGCACTGAACAGTAGCTTCCCCGCGTCCGGCGCGAAGGTGAAGCGGCCGCAGAGCAGATCGAGATCGGTGTCCCCGTCGGTATTGCGCTTGATGCGGAAGGGACCTGCATGATCGAGCGAGAGGGTGGTAGTGACATCCCGCCCGCGCAGATCGTGGACGCGGTGGCGAGTGCCCTGGGGTAGCACCAGCAGGTCACCCGCTTCCATCACCACCGTGTGGCCCGGCAGCTCCATGGCCGCGCTTCCGCCCAGGACCAGATGAAAGGGCGCCTCGCCGGGCTCGGCATCCACGTGGTCGAGGCTGAAGCCGCCCGCCAGCTGGCAGCGAAGGTCCAGGACGCCCCGCACCTGGGCCAGTTCTAGCACGCGGGTCAAGGCATCCATGAGACGTTCGCGCCATTCATTGAGTGATATGAGTATTCATCCTCTCACCGTGCTGGGCAACACTTTCTTCGACCTCCCAGAAGAAAGTCCTCCCCATGAACGCCACTGCCCGCCAGATCCTCGCCACCTTCGTTCGCACCGAGCGTCTCGGCCCGAACCTCATGCGCATCGCCATCGCCATCGTCTTCCTCTGGATCGGTGCACTGAAGTTCGTTCCGTTCGAGGCCGACAGCATCACACCCTTCGTCGCCAACAGCCCCGTGATGTCGTTTTTCTACAACCATCCCGACGAATACAAGGCGCACCTCACGCACGAAGGCCAGCTGGTGCCCGAGCAGCGGGAATGGCAGACGGCGAACAACACCTATGGCTTCTCCACCGGCCTGGGTGTCGTCGAATGGACTATCGCGGTGCTGGTGCTGGCGTATCCGCTATCGAAGAAGCTTGGTCTGCTCGGCGCTTTCCTCGCGTTCGCCACCACGCTCGTCACCTTGTCTTTCCTGTTCACCACCCCTGAAGCGTGGGTCCCCGCGCTCGGTGACGCGCAACACGGATTCCCGTATCTGTCGGGTGCCGGGCGCCTGGTGCTCAAGGACACGATGATGCTGGCAGGATCGTGGATCATCGGCATCGACGCGGCCAAGGCGATCCTCGCCGGCGATCAGAAGCGATAACCGACGCTCACCCCGTAGACCCAGGGATCGACGTGGGCGGTGCCGACACGGGCACCGTCCACCTTCACCCTGGAATCGATATCCATCCAGCGCGCGTCGACGGTGACGGTCCAGCGCGCGTCGAGTGCGATATCGACGCCGCCGTGCCATGCGACACCCCAGCTGTCGCCAAGGCCCACCGTGGCGCCGTCCAGCGCGTTGTGGCCCTTCGCATCGAAGAAATGCGTGTAGTTGATACCGACACCGAGGAATGGCGACACCGCCTGGCCCGCCAGAAAGTGGTAGTTCACACCGACGACGGGAGGTAGCTGTTTCACGCTCACCGCGCGCTGGCCGTCGAGGCGAACATCGTGCTTGAACGGCAGTGCGGCCAGAACCTCGATGCGCCATGCAGGCGCCAGCAGGTACTCCACGCTGACCGAGGGGCGCATGCTTCGCGTGGTGCTCGCGGACAGGCCGGCGAGGTCGCCCGAGTTCGATGTCGGATCGACCACATGGGCACCGACATGCACGATCCACGGCGATTCAACGCCTTCCGCGAGGGTGCCACCGACGGGTGCAACACACAGAACGCCCGCGATGATGAGCTTTTTCAGGGGATACACGTTGAACTCCTTGCCTGCTTGCATCGGTCATGACGACCGGATGCGCACAGGTTAGGAAGTCAACGCATGCAAGATGAGAAATGTCGTTTCGACGCGACAATCTGCCCGATCGTCACCCACATTACGATGTCGCTGGCGGGGCGGCGGTCACGGTCGGCGGTAGCAGCTTGTTCTGCGCGAGGCGCACGACCGTACCGACGGTCAACACCACCATCACCAGGTTGGTGAAGACGAACAGCACCGGTGCCAGCTCGGCGATCGCACCCGTCAACCCGCGCAGGGTCATGGTCAAGGCACTGCCAGATAGCGCCGTGATGCCGAAGCTGAAAGCCCAGTAGCTCGACGCGAACGGCTGCTTCGCGATCCATGGAAACAGACGAATCATCATCAGCAACTGCACGAGGCCATAGCCCCACGCGGCCTGGACCAGGAGTTCCGGAGCGCCCTGCGTGTTCGCCAGCCACGCTGCCGCCGCGACGGCGGGGGGTGCGAGCTGGATGCCCAACGTCGGCCGCAAAGGCGGCGGCAAGGGCGTGGCGTTGAGCAGACGATTGACGATGACCGACTCGAGCGCGAGCCAGCTGAACACGCCGACGCCGAAGAACAGGATGCCCCACGAGGGGAAACCGAGCAGACCTGCCGCCGCCGAGATGATCAGGTTACCGGCGACCGAGGGCAGGTAGATCACCGGTGTGGTGGTGGATATGTCGCGGTCACCCTGGAGCATGGCGCCAAAGCGCCATAGCGCGAACACCACCTGCCCTACGCCGCCGGTCAGCAGGGCGACCACGGCCAGGCCGTGCGCGTGCGGTGCCAGCACGATGCCCATCAGGGCACCCGACGATGGCACCAGACCGATGAAGCAACACTGCACGGGATGCCGCGCTTCCTCGATAGCGGCCGCACGATGCACCAGCCACTTGTACGCGTAGGCCAGGGTGAGCACCGCGCAGACCACGAAGGCCACCGCCATGATGCTTTCGCCGATCGCGGCTGGCAGGCCCCAGAGGCGCGACGCCGTGCGCCAGTTGGCGCCCAGACCGACCAGGCCAAGGACCATGCCGAAGAACGATGCGGGAATGKGACGCGGAAGAGCCATGAAACCCCCTTGCAGGTGACCGTGAGACGCATGCGCCAGAACTAGATCGTTTCGCGTATTTCCCGGCGCACGCGCCAGGACCATCATGTTCTCACCGACGACGCAAACCCGTGCCGCCGGCCATTCCGGAGGAAACCCCCATGCTCGATTGGCCTGAATATCGCAACGAACTCGGCGCCCGTATTGGTGAAATCGCCAAGCTCAGCCCCGACACGATCAAGGGGTACCAGACCTTGTCCGGTGCCGGCGCCAAGACGAACCACCTCGATGCGAAGACGCGCGAACTGATCGCCCTGGCCATCTCGGTGACGACGCGTTGCGACGGCTGTATCACCGTGCACACCGCCGAAGCGCTGAAGCAAGGGGCGACACGCGAGGAAATCGCCGAAGCACTCGGCGTGGCCGTCGCCCTTAACGCCGGCGCAGCCCTGGTCTATTCCGCCCGCGTCATGGACGCCACCGAGGCCTATTCCAAAGCCTGACGCGCCACGTGCCTTGGGGACGCGCCCCGCGCTATCTGGACGCGTCCCACGCTCGCTGGACGCGCCACGTGCTCCGTGTAGGAGCCGATTCATCGGCGATGGGTGCTAGCGACAACCCTACATACGCTCAGGCACGTCAATCGCAAGCAACGACAGCGCACGCTCCAGCACGCCCAGGGTAAACACGCACAAACCCAACCGCGACGTACGCGTGTCCAGGTCAGGCTCGGCCAATACCGGGCACTCGGCATAAAACCGGCTGAAACGCTGCGCCAGCCCGAACGCGTATTCCGCAAGCACCCCCGGTTGCATCAGGCGCACCGACTCCGCCACGACATCGCCGAAACCCAGGCATGCCATGACCAGCGCCCGTTCGCTGCCGTGCACCGGCACACCGAGCGCCACGACCGTCACGCCGTCCGCCTTCGCCAACAACGAACGCAACCGCACACAGGCGTATTGCAGATACGGCCCGGTGCGCCCCTCAAAGGCCACCATCCGCTCGACATCGAACACGTAGCCCGACAGCCGGTCCCCCGAGAGATCGGCGAACTTCACTGCCCCGATGCCGATACGCCGCGCCAGTGCACGCCTTCCTGCCGCATCCAGCTCCCTTCCGTAACCCGAACCTTCGATACGCTCGGTGGCCTTGGCCATCGCGTCGTCGAGCAATTCAGTAAGCCGTGCCACGCCGCCATCGCGCGTCTTGAACGGCCGGCCATCGCGTCCGTTCACGGTGCCGAAGCCGACGTGGATCAATTCCACGCCTGCCGCGATGCCGGCCTTGCCCGCCACGCGGAAGACCTGCTCGAAATGCAGCGCCTGCCGCTGATCGACGACGTACACCACGCGTGCGAGGCCTTCGTGCTTGGTACGCGCCTCCAGCGTGGCCAGATCGGTCGTTGCATAGAGCGCCGCACCGTCGCGCTTGGCCAGCAAGAGCGGCGGTACCTCAAAGGTGTCCTCCGCCGTAGCGACATCCACGACCAGCGCACCTTCGCTTTCGCGAGCGATGCCGCTGGCACAAAGGCGCTCGACGAGGGGCGTGATGGCATCGCGTACGTCGCTCTCGCCGTCGAGTACATCGAACACCACACCGAGCTCGCGAAAGTCCGCCACCTGGGAGGTCAGGCTCAAGGCGCGCAACGAACGCCACAAGGCGAGCAACCCGGGATCGCCCGCCTGCAGGGCCGCGGTGTCGGCGCGGGCCTCGGCCATGCGCCGGGCATTGCTGCGGCAGGCAGCCGCCGCCTCGGGATACAGACGCTCGAGTTCATCCAGGGTGACCGGCGCGTTCGACGGGAAGGACTCGTTGTCGCCGTGGCTGAAGAAGGCCAGTGACGGGTCACGATGCCGTATGGCCGAGCTCAGCATGCCCATCTGCAAGCCCCAGTCGCCCAGATGCGCATCGCCCAACGTGCGCCAGCCGAGCGCCGTATGGATGCGGCGCAGGCTTTCACCGAGCACCAGCGAACGGAGATGCCCCACGTGGAGGGGCTTGGCCACGTTGGGGCCGCCGAAGTCGAGGATCACCAGACGGCCCTGGCCCAGGTCGGGTATGCCAAGGCCCGCATGAGCGATCGTGGCCCGTGCAGAGGCCGCCAGAAAGGGGGCAGCCAGCGTCAGGTTGACGAAGCCTGGTCCGGCGACCTCGACGGCCGAAAACATCGCCTCCTGCCGGAGCAGACCCGCGATGTCTTCCGCGATGGCACGCGGCGGCCGCCCCTGTTCACGAGCGAGGGACAGCGCGGCGTTGCACTGAAAGTCGCCGAAATCCGACCGTGTCGAGGGCTGGGCGCGAGCGAACGCCGTGGGCAGCCCAAGGGCCGCGAACACGGTGGCGAGCGAGGCGTCGACATGCGACGCCAGGGACAGGAACATGGGCTTCTCCGTAACCGATGGGCACAGGCGCACGCATGGGCGCGCCGCGTGGTGCTAGCGCATCGTTCGTCGTCGGAGCAGTCGTGCGGGAGTCATGTTCTCGATTTAGCCGGAAAAGATCAGTCTTCGCAAGCAAGCAACGAATCCATGCGTATGCTCGGAACCAGGCTATTTGAGGAGACTCGTATGACGGCTTCAAAGCGACCCGGTGCCCATAGCATCGTGAGCGTGGGCGGTGGCGCGGCGGGCATCGAACTGGCGGCACGCCTGGGTAAGCG
>NZ_JBFUJE010000075.1:0-12980 GCF_056401535.1 Luteibacter sp. P4_E6
GCTCGATGCCGAGGCGACGATTCTCGCCAATCCGGCAGACGATCACACGCTCAAGATTTTCGATCCCGCGATCAAGGGCAAGACCGACCGCTTCATGCTGCGCTTCAAGAAGCCGGCACAGTAAGGAGAGTGTCATGCATCGATTTAAACCAACAATGTGCGGCCTGGTTGCCATCGCGGCGCTTCTTGTGGGCACCTCGGTACAGGCCGATAAGCGCACGCAGCTGTCACAGCACGACCTGAGCATTCCAGGATGGGAGGAAGTCCAGGCGCGGGTCGACCTCGACCCCGGCCATATCGCCGCGAAACACCGTCACCCCGGCGAGGAGATCATCTACGTCGTCGAGGGGACGATCGAGTACGACCTGGAAGGCAAGCCGCCGGTGACGCTGAAAGCCGGCGACGTCCTGTTCGTCCCCAAGGGCGTCGTCCACAGTGCAAAGAATGTGGGCACGACGAATGCTGCCGAGATCGGCACGTACATCGTGCCGAAGGGCCAGCCCCTCCTGGAATGGGTGAAGTAACGAACCCGGCCGGATTCAACAAGAATTCGGCCGGACAGGGGCGCTGAATAGGAGGACCGCGACGGCCGCCTCGTCGCTATCAGGGAGACAGCGATATGAAACGCAGTCGGCTCCAGACCGTTCTTCTCGACGTTGCCGTGACGCTGGCCGCGGTCGGCGGTGCCACCGTCGGCATGGCCCGGGCAGAGGGTCCCACCAAGCCGGTCAGTCCGGTCATCATGATCAACAAGGCCGCCGCCACGACGCCGATCGACACCACGCCCTTGCGCGGCCCGCTCAGCATGCTTTCGGGCTCCGGCGGAAACATCACCGTCCTGACGGGCAAGCAGGGCAAACTGATGGTAGATGCCGGCATCGCGGTATCCCGGCCACGAGTCGAGGCCGCGCTTGCGGCGATAAGCAACGCGCCCATCAAATACCTGATCAATACCCACTATCACTGGGATCACACCGACGGGAATCCCTGGGTTCGCGACGACGGCGCGACGATCATCGCAACGGCAGGCACGGTGAAGCGGGTCTCGAGGTCCATACGCGTCGACGACTGGGACTTCACCTTCCCGGCCCTTCCAGCCCGGGCGATTCCTACCGAGGTGCTAACGGCCAACAAGACCTATCACTTCGACGGCCAGACCGTGGAGGTCGTGTTGGTCGATCCCGCCCATACGGATACCGACCTGTATGTTGTCTTCAAGGAGGCCAACGTGGCCTCGCTCGGCGATCTCTTCTGGAACGGCGTGTATCCCTTCATCGACAACGAGAACGGCGGTGGTATCGACGGCATGATCAAGGCTGACGATGCCGTGCTCGCCCGGTTGAAAGACGATGTCGTTCTTGTCCCGGGCCACGGCCCCGTCGGCAACAAGAAGCAGTTCCGCGAGTTTCGCGACATGCTTGCCGGCGTTCGCGACAAGGTGTCCGCGCTGAAGAAGCAGGGAAAGTCGCGTGACGAAGTGGTCGCGGCAAAGCCGACCGCGCCGTATGACGCGGTTTACGGGCACTTCGTGATCGATCCGGATTTCTTTACCCGTATCGTCTACGACGGGCTCAGGTAGCTTCCCAGGTACCCATGTCGAGCGAGTCCGGCGACCACCCGTCTTCAAAAAGCATCCACCGTTGCCGCAGTGCGCTACGGCGACGGACGATGCGCCTGGGAACGAACTGCCAGAATTGCTCAGCCTCGGCGAAGGACGCCGTGCCGTGGGAACCCAGAAGAACATCTCCCGTCATCTGGAGTACGTCTCCGGTCCGGAAGTCGGCGCACCATAATCCAGCCCGGGGATTGAGCAGGAAATTACCCAGCGTGTTGTAGAACGTGTTGCCTGGGAACTCCGGAACGGTAATGACCCCATTCGCCTCGACGCGCATGAATCCAGGGAGTCCGCCGCGATGGGAAACATCGACCTGAYGCTCACCACCCTCGCGATCGACATAGGAAGCGACGAAGAACGTGTCGCCCGACGCGATCAGTGCGCGGGCCGGCTCGTCCAGAGCGGGCAGTTGTTCGGCGATCGCCGGCTGCCATTCGGCCTTTGACGAGGGGAATGAGGCGTCCCGTGCCTGGATGTACTTGGGACAGTTACCGAAACTCTGTTCGATCGCGAGCCTGAATACTCCGTGCGATTCACGTTCGATGTGACCGTTCAACCGAAGACGGCGTCGCATCGACAGGTCGATGCCGAGCATGCCGACCGCCTCACCCCCTTCAAGTCCCTCATCCGCGGGGTCGGCCGTGTCGCGTTCCGACGTGACGTCGAGCGCAAATGCCCCGTGCGCTGCCAGAAACCCCGGGCGCCCCTCGATCATCGTCGCCCAGACGTCACCGGCCCGATCGACGCTGCCGATTACGGCATACGACAGCCGAGCATAGAACGCCTGTTGGACCGCGCTGAGGTTGTTTCGAAAGAGACGGACGTCCAGGCCAGCCAGGGCATCGTCCACGCCCGCGCGGTGCTGCATGGCACGCTCGCCCGCATGCCATGTCGAAGCGAGCTTCGCGCGGTTCGGGTCAGCCAAGGTGAGCTCCATGTCGGGGCAGGGCAGGCGGTACCTCTCAACAAGACCATAGCCGAGGTCGGGACGACACGCTTGTCGGGACCGGCTATTTTAGTCGTTTCGAGCGCCTAGAGATCCAGCTCGATGTCACCCGACGGTGCGCTGCAGCAGATCAGGATGCGTCCCGTCGCGGGAGGTTGAAGCGGCTCCGTGAAGTACGAGACGGTCCCGTCGATCATGGCCGTCTCACAGTTATGACAGACGCCCGAGCGGCAGGACCACCGGACCGGAACATCGCAGGCTTCCGCCAGGTCCAACAGGCTGGTGTATCGCCCGTTCCAATGCACGCTGAGGCCGCTTCGAACGAAGGTCACCAGCGCACCCTCCGTTGAGGCATCGTCCGGTGGGTGGGGTGCTCGAGGCGCGGTGGGGACGATCCCGGGACGGAGCGCTTCGACGCCGGCGAAGAGTTCCGAGGAGACGTTCGTATCCGGGAATCCTGCGGCGTGAAGGCTGGTCCGTGCTTCCTCCATGAATGCCATGGGACCGCAAAGATAGACATGGGCATCAAGTGGGATAGCGAGCCGATCCAGCGTCGCCAGGGTGATCCGGCCTCGAACGTCATACTCGCGACCGATGCCGTCCGCTTCGCCAGGCTGACTGAATGCAATGAGGCGTATCGCGGGTCCGAGCTGTCGAAGCAAGCCGTCCACTTCGGTGGCGAATGCGTTCTCCTCGCCGCTGCGCGAACCATGAATCCAATAGATCTTCTTTGCGTAGGTTGTCGGATCGCCGGCCAGCTCGCGGAGCATCGCCAGAACAGGAGTGATGCCGATGCCTGCGCTCCAGAAGACCAGTGCATGGTGGTCGGGCCCGAGAACGAAGCTCCCGCGCGGTGCACTGATGCTCAGGCGGTCGCCTTCGTTGATGTGGCCATGCAGGTATTGGCTTCCCTCGCCACCCGCCCGTTTCACTGAGAAACGATACCGGCCCGGCGTGCTTGCGTCGGAAAGCGAATAGCTTCGTATGAGCGGCAATTGCGGGGGAGGCCGCGTCAATCTGACCACGATGAACTGGCCGCCGCGAGCCGGAGGCAGGGCGGGACCCTCGGCCGCTTCGAGTACGAAGGACTTGACCGAGGTACTTTCCGAAACGATCGCTTGCACCGTGACGTCGCGGAAGCCACGCCAGGCCGGTTCAGCGTTCGGCAATCCGGTCAGGCCAGCGTTGCCTGGGGCATGGGGGCCAGCGGCAAGCATCGATTCCAGCGACTCTCGCCAGCCCTTGCTGAGGGCGGGCACACGAATGGCGCGTTCCAGAGCGTCGCGCGGGTGGTCAGTCAGATAGAGCAGGGCGTCGATCTCCGCGACGCTCACGTCGCTGCCCGAGAGCTCTTTCGTAATGACGTCGCCGGTGCCTATGAATCCCTCTTCAATCACGCGGCAGTAGAATCCGGGTCGCTTATGCGAGACCAGTAGCGAAGGCATTCTCGGCTCCTCCAGCCGAAGTCCCACGCGGTAACAGGTGACACGCGGCTGGGTGACCTCAAGCAGGGCGCCGCCCATGCGAAAGCGGTCACCGATGAAAACCTCGCTATCGGCCAGGCCATCGACGGTGAGGTTCTCGCCAAACGAACCCCATGCCATGGGCGGTCTGCCGAGAAACGCCTCCCAGTGCCGATAGGACTCGACCTGATAGACCATGACGGCGCGGTGTTCCCCGCCATGCCCCTGGAGGTCGCCTTGCCCGTCGCCGTCGATGTTGAGCCGGCGCGCCATGACCCGGCCCGTGACCGGCGCCTTCCACACACTGGTGTAGACGACCTGGCCTTGCCACGAAACGTCCTTCGGCAAGCCGACATTCACGGAGACCAGCGTGGCCATGACCGTCACCTCAATGGGCGGACTTACATGGCTTCCATAGTGCGTCGGGTTGGCGTCGTCAATCAAGCCGCACTGTGCGAATCGTCAAAAAGCACGCGAGCGAACAAGCCAGACCCCGGAAGAGTCCGTAGGCTGATACGTGATGTTCACCTCGGAGATCCGTGTCTATGAACGCGCAAGTCAAACCCGTAGCGAACGCCGCCCCCGTCGTGGTGCACCACCGGTTCGCGACCATCGAAGGGCTGAAGATCTTCTACCGTGAGGCGGGCCCGGCGGACGGCCCGGTGGTCCTGTTGCTCCACGGGTTCCCCACCTCGTCGCACATGTTTCGCAACCTGATCCCGCTGCTTGCGGACCGATACCACGTCATTGCGCCGGATTACCCCGGTTACGGCCAAAGCGACATGCCGGACCCGGCCACGTACGCCTACACCTTCGATGGATTCGGCGATATCGTGGAGAAGTTGCTCGCACAGCTCAGCGTGACGTCATTCGCGATGTATGTGATGGACTACGGCGCACCGGTCGGCTGGCGGTTGTTCCTGAAGACACCGGAACGGGTGACGGCTCTCGTCATCCAGAACGGAAACGCTTACGACGAAGGCCTGAAGACGTTCTGGGATCCGATCAAGACGTACTGGAACGATGGCAGCAAGACGAGCAGGGACGCGCTACTCGGACTGGTCACGCTGGAGACGACCATCTTCCAGTACACCGACGGTGTCGACGACAAGACCCGTGTGTCGCCGGATAACTGGATCCACGACCAGGCGCTTCTGGATCGTCCGAAGAATGCGGACGTGCAGATGGATGTCATGTACGACTATCGCACCAACCTTCCGCTATACCCGGCTGTGCAGGAACTGTTCCGCAAGCACCAGCCGCCCACCCTGATCGTCTGGGGTGAGCGCGACTTCATCTTCCCGGCCGACGGTGCGCATCCCTATAAACGCGACCTCAAGGACCTCGAGTTTCATCTGATTCCGACAGGGCATTTCGCCCTGGAAGACCGTGCCGATGAAATGGTGCCGTTGATCCGCAGTTTCCTCGATCGGAAAATCGGCGACGCTAAATAACGTCAGACATCGAGAAATGCGCTTGAAGGGCCGTCTCGGTCGCGTCCCTGGTGGCCGCGACGGCCTCTGTGCCTGCGCCCGTCCCCTCGACGGAAAAGAACCTGAGGTCGTGCAGGCCGATCAGCGCAAGGATGGTCGTGAGGTAGGGCGTCAGGAAGTCGGGCTGGCGTGCGCGCTCACCGGAGAACCGGCCACCAGACGCCACCGCGATGTAGACCGGCCGATCATGCAGCGTGCCGACCTTTCCCGCCGAGGTCATGGTGAAGGTGCGCCGGGCGCGAACGACGTGATCGAGCCATGCCTTRAGTACCGAAGGTACGGTCAGTACGCCGGGTCTCAAACCCAGGGCTCCCGTCGGTACGACCGAAAAGTCGCCAGCGGCCTCTCGCGTGCTCGCGAACACGTTTCGCCCGGATTCCGTCGGCTTCCTCCTCGGCGCCGTTTGACTGTCGTGAGCCAACAGGAGAGACATGGTGAGCCAGGAAAACCCTTCCTTACGCATTGACGAATACATCGCCGGTCTTGCTGACTGGCGCGGTCCGATGTTGGCGCGCCTGCGCAAGGCGATCCTCAAGGCGGATCCGGCTATCGTCGAGGCATGGAAGTGGATGGGAAGCCCCGTGTGGGTTCTTGATGGAAACCTCCTGGTCGGTAACGCGCACAAGGAAAAAGTCAAACTCACCTTTGCCCATGGCGCGGCCCTCGCTGATCCGGACAAACTGTTCAACAACGGCTTCGGCGGCAAAGTATGGCGCGCGATCGATCTCTTCGAGGGCGATACGATTGACGAGAAAGCTCTGACGGCGTTAGTACGAACCGCCGTCGCATTCAATCGTGGGAAGGCGAAAAAGTGACTCACGTTAATGAAGGGCTATCACTCGGTCTCGGCATTCCGGCGTGTCTTCACCGATGACAAAATTTACGGATTCTTTTCGCCGAAGCGGTTGCACGTCACGCCGCGCCATGGAACTCTATTCAAAGCACTCCTGTCCTCCCAGACCAAAGCATATGGACGTCTACCCTAGTCGCAACGTCGGCATCCGCGAGCATCGGATACCGGCGGCGCATAACAACCTGACTGTCTGCGGCAACCGCCTGCGGTCGGCCGGCGCCTTCCTCGACTAGGGAAGTCCGGCCCGCTCCTGACGGCTGCCTGCGGCGCCGTTACAAGGAGATGGGCCATGAAGCTCATTCACGATTACGCACCGGTCCGCGTGTCCGTTGCGATGGAAGCGTTCCTCCATAACGAGGCATTGCTCGCCGCGCTGGACACCAGCGCCGCTGGCCTCGATGAAGCACAGATCGCCCAGCGGCTGGATCGCGACGGCGCGAACGAGGTGTCGCATGAGAAGCCACCGCATGGGTCGCTTCAGCTGCTGCACGCGTTCAAGAATCCATTCATCGTGGTGCTGCTGGTGCTGGCGGGGGTGCAGCTACTGACCGATCGCACGAACCTGACCGGTCCGACGATCATTGCGGCGATGGTATCGATCAGCGTGTTCCTGAGTTTTGCCCAGGAATACCGCTCCTCGAAGGCGGCCGAGAAGTTGAAGGCGATGGTGCGCAACACGGCAACACTGACGCGCCGGGCCGCGGACGGGCACGCGGAGCGAATCGATGTGCCGGTGTCGGAGCTGGTGGCCGGCGACATCGTRCATCTGGCCGCCGGCGACATGGTGCCCGCCGACCTACGCCTGCTGAGCGCGAAGGACCTCTTCATCAGCCAGGCTATCCTCACCGGCGAATCATTGCCTGTGGAGAAGGCTGCACCTTCCCCTCGGGACATCACCGGCGAGACGGGGCCGGGCCCGGAGGACAATCCGCTGGACCTTCCGAGTGTCTGCTACATGGGCACCAACGTCGTCAGCGGCACGGCGACAGCCGTGGTCGTGGCCACGGGGGCGCGCAGCTATCTGGGTTCGTTGGCGCGCAACGTAGTCGGCAAGCGCGTGCAAACGAGCTTCGATCGTGGCGTCAAGAGCGTGAGCTGGTTGCTGATTCGCTTCATGGCGGTGATGGTGCCGATCGTCTTCGTCATCAATGGCGTTGACAAGCACGATTGGTTGCAGGCGTTCCTGTTCGCACTCTCCGTGGCGGTCGGCCTGACACCCGAAATGCTGCCGCTGATCGTGACGGCCAACCTCGCCAAGGGCGCCATCGCGATGTCCCGGCGGAAGGTCGTGGTGAAACGGCTCAATGCGATCCAGAACTTCGGTGCGATGGACGTGTTGTGCACGGACAAGACCGGCACGCTCACCCTGGACAAGATCGTTCTCGAACGCCACATCGACCTCTACGGCGAGGAATCGGACGAAGCCCTGGAGTTTGGCTACCTCAACAGCCGCTTCCAGACCGGACTGAAGAACCTCATGGACAAGGCGGTTCTGGAGCATCGCGACCTCGAGGCCACCGCGGTGCATTTCCACGTCGTTGACGAGATTCCGTTCGACTTCCAGCGCCGCCGCATGTCGGTCGTGGTGAGCGGCGGCAACTCTCAAGATCTGTTGGTGTGCAAGGGCGCGGTCGAGGAGATGCTATCGATCTGTACGCTGGCCAAGGCCGGCGACGACATCCTGCCGATGACCGACGAGCACCGGACTGCGATCAAGGCGATGACGCACCGGCTCAATGAAGACGGCCTGCGTGTGCTGGTGGTGGCGATCAAGTATCAGCCGCCGGCAGGGCGCCCGTATGGCGTGGCAGATGAAAGCGGTCTTATCGCGGTGGGCTGCCTGGCGTTCCTGGATCCGCCGAAGGATACGGCGGGCAAGGCGATTGCCGCGCTTAACCATCACGGTGTCGAGGTGAAGGTCATCACCGGGGACAATGAAGCGGTCACGCGTAAGATCTGCCGTGAAGTCGGCCTGGATGTGGAGCACTCCGCGCAGGGCAAGCACATCGAGCCCCTGGACGACGATGCGCTCGATGCGCTGGTCAAGCGAACGACCGTCTTCGCCAAGATGGCGCCGCTGCAGAAAGCGCGTGTCGTCAAGTCCCTGCAACGCCAGGGCCACACCGTCGGCTTCCTGGGCGACGGTATCAACGATGCACCGGCATTGCGCCAGGCCGATGTCGGCATCTCGGTCGATACGGCCACGGATATCGCCAAGGAGTCGGCTTCCATCATCCTGCTGGAAAAGAACCTGATGGTGCTTGAGGAGGGTGTGATCGAAGGCCGCATCACCTTCGGCAACATCATCAAGTACATCAAGATGACCGCCAGCTCGAACTTCGGCAACATGTTCTCGGTGCTGGTGGCGAGCGCCYTCCTGCCGTTCCTGCCGATGTTGCCGTTGCAACTTCTGGTGCTGGACCTGCTGTACCACACCTCGCAGCTGTCGATTCCGTTCGATCGCATGGATGACGAGTACCTGCGCAAGCCGCGAAAATGGGATGCCAGCGACATCGGCCGTTTCATGGTGTGGATCGGTCCGGTCAGTTCCATCTTCGATATCACCACTTATCTGCTGCTCTGGCATGTCTTCGGCGCGAATTCGCCCGCGCACCAGTCATTCTTCCAGACAGGCTGGTTTATCGAGAGCCTGCTGACCCAGACGCTGATCGTCCACATGATCCGTACGCGCCGGATCCCATTCCTGCAGAGCGTGGCTTCCGCTCCGGTCCTGGCGTTGACGACGGCCACGATCCTGATCGGCCTGGTCTTACCCTTCACCTCGCTGGGGTCGACATTCGGCTTCGTCGCCTTGCCGCCTGTCTACTTCGGCTGGGTTGCCGTCACGGTGCTTACTTACTGTGTCCTGACCCAGATTGTGAAGACGGTCTACATTCGCCGATACGTGCGCTGGCTCTGAAAAGAAGCATAAGCGGCTACTATTTGCGGTTACCTACCAGATAAGAGCGCTTTGCCGTGGAAACATCCGATATCCCTGCTTGTCCGCTTTGCAACATGGAAAACACCTACCCCGACGGCGACAGCTACGTCTGTCCGGATTGCTCGCACGAATGGCCCCAGCGGTCGGCGTCTGCCGAGGAGGGCGACGCCGTGGTGCGCGATGTCCACGGCAACGTCCTCAACAATGGCGACACCGTTGTGGTGATCAAGGACCTGAAGGTGAAAGGCTCGTCCATTCCGCTCAAGCAGGGTTCGGTGATCCGCAATATCCGTCTGGTCGAAGGCGATGCCGAGCACATCGAAGGCAACTCCGACAAAATCAAGGGTCTTGTGCTCAAGGTCTGCTTTCTGAAGAAGAGCTGAGAGCTAGCGCCAGATGGGTTCAGGGAAGCTGCTCCAGGACGGCATCCACGACACCTCGCCTGACGTATATGTATGCTGTCTTTCTATCCCTGCCCAAGGAGACTCCCGCCGTGAAGCCATTGATGATCCTCGCCGCACTCGCACTGGCCGGTACGGCCGCGCTCGCCACCCCCGCCTCCGCCGCCCTGAAGGAAGGCACACAGGCGCCGGAGTTCACCGCGCCGGCCTACCTCGCCGGCAAGCCGTTTACTTTCAGGCTCGCCGATGCCCTGAAGGAAGGCCCGGTGGTGGTCTACTTCTTCCCGGCAGCACACACGGATGGCTGCAATGTCGAAGCCCACATGTTTTCGGAGGCGATCGACAAGTTCAAGGCGCTGCACGCCACGGTGATCGGCGTGACGGCGGGCAACACCGGTGAGCTGGCGGATTTCTCGAAGGAGAACGAACACTGCGGCGGCAAGTTCCCGGTGGCGGCCGACGAGGGTGCGAAAATCGCAAAAGAGTACGACGCCATGCTGACGCTTCGGCCGGGCTGGTCGGACCGTACGTCCTATGTGATCGCTCCGTCGGGGAAGATCACGCACGTCTATTCGAGCCTCAAGCCGCAGAAGCATGTCCAGGAGACGCTCGACGCCGTGAAGGCGATCGAGGGTAACCACTAAACGGTGCAGCTCGATTCGACGCCCGAGGTCCGACGGGATTGCGCCGTGTTCGATCTGGACAAGACGCTGCTGTCGGCGGATTCAACCGTAACCTGGATGCGCGGCTTGCTTAGCGCGTCTCCATGGAAGCGGCTTGCCTTACTGCCGGTCCTTCCCGTGGCATGGGTTCTTCTTCACCTCTCCTGGGCGAGACGCGCGGGCGCGTCCGTCCTGCTGTGGATTACCACCTACGGACTTGATCGCTCTGCCGTGGAGCAAAGCATCGACGCGTTCGCAACGCGTTTCGAGGGAGGCCTGCAAGGCTTGCGTTGGTTTGACGATGGCATGGAACGACTTGGAGAGCACATCGCCCGTGGCGATCGTGTGGTTGTCGTTACGGCGGCTCCCCAATGGCTCGCCGAGCGGTTGCTCGTTGCCTTCGGCAGCGATCTGGAAGTCATCGGCTCGACCCTGCGAAGGGCAGGTGGCGGCTGGATCATGCAGCGCCACTGCCGCGGCGCCGAGAAGTGCCGGATGCTTTCCGAAGCGGGATACGGTGAAGCATGGCGGTACGCCTATAGCGATAGCGAGGATGACTCGCCGATGCTTGCACGGGCACAGGAAGCCTTCCTCATCAACCCGAGTACGACGACTCAACGACGAGCCGCCGCACGCGGAGTGGTTCATGCCGTCGCGGTTTGGTGGCGGTAGGCCGATTCGGATAGCGACGCTCTCGACGCCTCTTCCTGCCGGGATCGCCCATGGCAGCCAAGTGTGATGTCCGTTGCGATTTCAGACAGGAGAAGCCGCGGGGAGCGTTAACGTGCACAAATTGTCATAACCCGTCGTGATAATCGCCGGCGCAGGGGACAACCAGCGCACGGGGATACG
Source organism: Luteibacter sp. P4_E6 (assembly GCF_056401535.1). NCBI lineage: Bacteria > Pseudomonadati > Pseudomonadota > Gammaproteobacteria > Lysobacterales > Rhodanobacteraceae > Luteibacter > Luteibacter sp. P4_E6. The sequence goes on from NZ_JBFUJE010000075.1 coordinate 11,227, forward strand.
CATGACGATCCAGGACCGACGACACTTCCTGAAGCTTTCCCTTGGCGCGGCGGGTGCCGCGTTCACGGCGTCGGTACTGCCGCCATCCATCCAGAAGGCGCTCGCGATACCCGCGGCACGTCGTACTGGCACGCTCAAGGACGTCGAACACGTGGTCATCCTCATGCAGGAGAACCGCTCGTTCGATCATTACTTCGGCAGCATGCGTGGCGTGCGAGGCTTCGGTGATCCCCGGACACTCACGCTCTCCAGTGGCCGCTCAGTCTGGCACCAGCCGCTGACCGCCGGCAGTGACGACTATCTGCTCCCGTTCCGCCCGCAGGCGGACAACCTCGGCCTGCAGTTCATCGAAGATCTTCCGCATGGCTGGAACGATACGCACGCCGCCTTCAACGCCGGCAAGTACGACCAATGGGTGCCGTCGAAGGGCACGACGACCATGGCTTACCTGACGCGCGAGGACATCCCGTTCCACTATGCGCTGGCGGACGCCTTTACCGTCTGCGACGCGTATCACTGCTCGATGCTTTCCTCGACCGATCCCAACCGTTACTACATGTGGACCGGTTACGTCGGCAACGACGGGCAGGGTGGCGGACCGGTGCTCTCCAATGCGGAGCTGGGCTACGGCTGGACGACCTACCCGGAACGTCTCGAAGCGGCCGGCGTGTCGTGGAAGATCTACCAGGACGTGGGTACCGGCCTCGACGCGGCGGGCGGCTGGGGCTGGGGTTCCAATCCCTACATCGGCAACTATGGCGACAACTCGCTCCTCTACTTCAATCAGTACCGGAATGCCGAGCCGGGCAATCCGCTGTACGACAAGGCCCGCACGGGCACGAATACACTGAATGGGCAGTCGCTGTTCGACCTCCTGCAGAAGGATGTCATGGCCGACCGCCTACCGCAGGTCTCATGGATCGCGGCACCCGAAGCGTATACCGAGCACCCCAGCTGGCCCGCCAACTACGGTGCCTGGTATGTCGACCAGGTGCTCGATGCCCTGACCGCCAATCCGGACGTCTGGAGCAAGACGGCACTGTTCATCACCTACGATGAAAACGACGGCTTCTTCGATCACATGCTACCGGCGTATCCGCCGCAGTCACGTGACCGGGGGCTGTCTACGGTCAGCATCGATGGTGAAGTCTACGCGGGCGGCAACGGTTTCAACGCGGGTGTTTACGGCCTGGGCGTGCGTGTGCCGATGATGATCGTCTCACCGTGGAGCAAGGGCGGCTGGGTGTGTTCGGAGACCTACGACCACACGTCCATCCTCCGTTTCCTCGAGCAGCGCTTCGGTGTGCGCGAGCCGAACATCTCTGCCTGGCGGCGTGCGGTCTGCGGCGACCTGACCCGCGCCTTCGATTTTGAAGGCCACGATGGGCGCGTGCCGCCTTTGCCCTCGACCACGGGCTACCAGCCTGATCGCACTACCCACAGTGACTTCAGTCCGACGCCGCCTACTCACCAGCAGCTTCCGCGACAGGAGCGTGGGCAACGTCCGGCGCGTGCACTGGCCTACGCACTCGAAGTGACAGGCAAGCTCGACCAGGCACAGGGACGTTACGTCCTTGGATTCGGCAACACCGGCGACATCGGTGCCTGCTTCAGCGTGACCTCGTCGCTCCGTTCCGACGGTCCGTGGACCTATACGGTGGAAGCCGGTAAATCGTTGTCCGACTACTGGACCAGCTCCAACAGCGGCGATGCGTACGACCTCACGGTGATCGGACCGAACGGATTCCTTCGCC
>NZ_JBFUJE010000076.1:0-12917 GCF_056401535.1 Luteibacter sp. P4_E6
CCCCGGCTCGGCGAGGCTGTCCAGGCCAAGCCACTCCAGCTCGCCCGGATCGGCAATGCGATAAAGATCCAGGTGGAAGGCCTGGCGCTCACCGAGGTCGTAACCCTCGACGAGACTGTAAGTCGGGCTCTTCACACGCTCGCCCACACCGAGCGCGCGAAGAAAGGCGCGGGCGAACGTCGTCTTGCCTGCACCGAGGTCGCCGTAGAGGAAGGCCACGAGGCCGTCGGCTGGCAGATTCGCCGCGAGGCGACGACCCAGGGCCATGGTGGCCTCCTCGTCCGCGAGGATCAGCTCCACCTCGGCGCTCATGCATCCAACCCGTTGACAAGGCGACGCAGCGGCTCGAGCAGGTCCCCTGCGAGCAGCCCCCGCTCACCGGCGCGTGCCGCCGCGTCGCCAGCGCGGGCATGCAGCCCCACGCCGAGGCAGGCCGCCTCGTAAGCATCGCAACCCTGCCCCAGAAGCGCCGCGATAATCCCGGTGAGGGTGTCGCCCATGCCACCGCTGGCCATGCCTGGATTACCCCAGGGGCACACGGAGACCTCGCCCGTCGGTGAAGCGATCAGGCTCCCATTACCCTTGAGCACCACGACAGCCTTGTAGCGCCGGGCCATCTCGCGGACGGCGGCGAAACGGTCGGCCTGAACCGCCTGGGTGTCGATGCCGAGCAGGCGACCTGCCTCCCCAGGGTGCGGCGTAAGCACGACGGTACGAGGCAATGGGCGCTCCTCGGCACGCAGCAGGTTGAGCCCGTCGGCGTCGAGCACGGTCGGCAGCCCGGCATCGAGCGCGGTGGTCCAAAGCGCGTGGCCCCAGGCGGCCTGGCCCAGGCCGGGACCCAGGGCCAGCACGGAGGCCTTCTCCAGCATCGGCTGCAAGGCCTGCGGGCCATTGACACCATGGGCCATCAATTCCGGCCGCGCGGCATTCATCGCCAGCACGTTCTCCTCGCGCGTGGCCACGCTGACCAGGCCAGCACCCGTACGCAGCGCGGCTTCAGCGGCCATGCGCACGGCTCCGCCAGTGCCGTGGTCGCCACCGATGGCAAGCACGTGACCGTTCGTCCCCTTGTTCGACTCGCGCGGCCGCGAGTGCAGATGGGCGGGCAACAGGAGACGTGAGTCAGGCGTGTCGAGGACCGAATCCGGCAGTCCGAGGGCGTGAAGCTCGATCACGCCCGCGACTTCGCAGTGAAAGGTATGCAGCCCGCGCTTCTGCACGATGAAGGTCGCGGTCGCCTCGGCGCGCACGGCCACGCCGGGCATCGCCCCTGTGTCGGCTGAAAGCCCGGAGGGAATATCGAGGGCGAGGATGGGCGTGCCGACGGCGTTCATGGCTTCGATCGCGTCGTGGGCCTCACCCTCCGGCGCCCGATTCAGGCCCGTGCCGTAGATCGCGTCGACGAAGACGTCAGCGATGGGAAGACGGGTCCAGTCGGAAAAGGCGGCGCAACGTCCGCCCGCCGCGACGAAAGCATCGCGCGCCTGCGAGGCGTCGCCGCCCTTAGGTTCGCCCAGGGCGACCAGATCGACGGACAAGCCTGCCAGACGTGCGTCGCGTGCCACGAGGTAGCCGTCGCCACCGTTGTTTCCCGCGCCGCAGACCACCCGCAGGCGCCGGGCACCCGGCCAGCGGCGCTGCAGCATGGCGAAGGCCGCCGCCGCGGCGCGCGTCATCAGCTCCAGGCCGGGGACGCCGAGCTCGGCCGTCGCGCGCTGGTCTGTCGCGCGGGCCTGCGCCGAAGTGAAGAGAGCGGTACCGAGGGTGGGTGCGGTCATCGGGGGATTATAGAAGGGGCAAGTAGAATGCACGTATGCCCGCCTCGCCCGCCATCGACTACACCGCCCTTGCCACCGACATCAGGGCATGGGCGCGCGAGCTCGGGTTTGCCGACGTGGGCATCTCCGGCACCGACCTTGGCAACGATGAGGCCTACCTGGAGCGGTGGCTCGCGGATGGTCATCACGGCGAGATGGAGTACATGTCGCGCCATGGCACGCGCCGCAGTCGCCCCGCCGAACTCGAGCCCGGAACACTCCGCGTCGTGTCCGTACGCATGGACTACATCCCGCCCGGCACCGCGAATGCGTGGGACGTGATCAACGATGGCGACAAGGCGTACGTCGCCCGCTACGCGCTCGGTCGCGACTATCACAAGGTCATGCGAAACCGCCTGCAGAAACTGGCGGCGCGGATCGGTGAGCGGATCGGCGACTTTGGCTACCGTGCCTACGTCGATTCCGCTCCGGTGCTGGAGAAGGCTCTCGCCCGCAACGCAGGGCTCGGCTGGATCGGCAAGCACACGGTGTTGATCAACAAACGCGCGGGCTCATATTTCTTCCTTGGCGAGCTGTACACGGATCTCCCCCTGCCCGTGGACAAACCGGCCACGGCGCACTGTGGCAGCTGCCGCAAGTGCATCGATATCTGCCCCACCCAGGCGATCGTCGCACCGTACCGCCTCGACGCGCGAAAGTGCATTTCCTATCTCACCATCGAACTCAAGGGCAGCATTCCCGAAGCGCTGCGCGTGCCCATCGGCAACCGCATCTTCGGCTGCGATGACTGCCAGCTGATCTGTCCCTGGAACAAGTTCGCCCAGGAAGCGACGGAGCCCGACTTCGCCCCACGCCACAGCCTCGACGGCCCTAAGCTCGTCGACCTCTTCGCGTGGAGCGAAGCGGAGTTCCTTGCACGCACCGAAGGCATGGCGATCCGTCGCACGGGTTACGAAGGTTGGTTACGCAATCTCGCCGTCGGCCTAGGCAACGCACCGACGAGCGGCGAGATTCTCGCCGCACTAAACGCACGCGCCGACGACCCGTCGGAGGTGGTACGCGAGCATGTGGCCTGGGCGCGTGCGCAACATGCGTTGCGGGCGGGGTCGTAGTTTTTGGGGATAGCCGCTGCGCGGCTCATGTCTTCAGCGGCGTTCGCCGCCTAGCGCGCGTGCTGTCGTGGGAGTCGCGGTCGGGTTGGCCCTTGGGGCCGCGGCGCGGCTCTTCGAGACGGGCCGTAGGTGGCGCTCTCGCTTGCACGGAAACTGAGCGGCCCTCAGCTTAAGCGGCCCCAAGGGCCAACCCGACCGCGACACCGGACGTTGAGGTTACGTGCGGCAAATGCGGAACGCCGCTTCGTCTCCATGCATCGCATGACTGCCGCACACACGTCGCTGCACTGTTGTCGTAGGAGCCGCTTCAGCGGCGAACCCTCGGGTTGTCGGGTTTGCGAACGAGGCCTTGTGGTGATTGGGCGAGCGGTTGAACGCCTGCACGATGCGACGCAATGCCTCGTTCGCGACGTCACCGCTGAGGGTTCGCCGATGAATCGGCTCCTACAAGAGCGGCGCTGCGACTTGCGGGCGGTGTGCTCGACCACACGAAACCTCGACGTTCAGTGCCGCGAGGGGCAAGGCCCTTGGGGACGCCTAAGCTGAGGGCCGCTCAGTCCACATGGAATGCGACAGAGGAGCTACGGCCCGTCTCGAAGAGCCGCGCCGCGGCCCCAAGGGCCTTGCCCCTCGCGGCTCCCAACGCCCCCGCAAGCGTGAGGCGGCGAACGCCGCTGGTTGCATGGGGCGCGCAGCGACCGTCCTTTCGCCGATGAATCGGCTCCTACAAAGGCAGCATGAGCTTGCGCAGCGGGCTAAAAAAAAACCCGGCACAAGGCCGGGCTTGGTTACGCCATGTACGAGAGGTTCAAACCATGCCACCCGACTTGCGCACGATCAGCATCGCCATTTCGAGTGACTGCTCATAGTTCAGGCGCGGATCGACCATGGAACGGTACGCGCGATCGAGGTCGCCCTCGACCAGATCGCGGGCGCCACCGAGGCACTCGGTCACGTCTTCGCCAGTGAGTTCGAGATGCACGCCACCAAGGCGGGTGCCCGCGGCAGCATGGATATCGAAAGCCTGGTCGAGTTCGCCGGCGATGTTGGCGAAGCGACGGGTCTTGTAGCCATTGGTGGTGCTCTCGGTATTGCCATGCATCGGATCGGCCACCCACAGCACACGGCGACCTTCCCGCTTCACCGCCTCGAGCAGCGGCTGCAGATGCGTGCCGATCTTGTCGTTGCCCATGCGATGGATGAGCGTAAGACGGCCGGGCTCTTCGTTCGGGTTGAGCACATCGATAAGACGAAGCAGGTCATCCGCCTGAACCGTCGGCCCGACTTTCACCGCGATGGGATTGCGAATGCCACGGAAGTACTCGGTGTGAGCGCCATCGAGCGCCGCGGTCCGCATGCCGATCCACGGGAAGTGCGTCGACAGGTTGAACCAACCATCCTGACGCGGGACCTGCCGCGTAAGCGCTTCCTCGTAATGCAGCAGGAGGGCCTCATGAGACGTGTAGAAATCCACGCGCGAATAGCTCGAGATCGACTGGCCCGCGAGCGTCTCCATGAAGCGCAGCGAATCGCCGATGCTGGCGACCATGCGGCGGTATTCGGCGGCCAGCGGCGAATGCTCGACCCAGGCGAGATCCCAGTATTCCGGGTGGTGCAGGTCGGCAAAACCACCGTCGATCAATGCCCGCACGAAATTCATCGTCATCGCCGAACGCGCATGCGCCTTGATCAGGCGATTCGGATCCGCGCGACGGGCTTCCGGTGTGAACTCCGGACTGTTCACCAGGTCGCCGCGAAACGCCGGCAAGGTCACGCCCTCCCGTGTTTCGCTGTCGGCCGAACGCGGCTTGGCGTACTGGCCGGCGAAACGGCCAACACGGATCACGGGCTTCTTCAGGCCGTGGACGAGCACAAGGCTCATCTGCAGCAGCACCTTCAGTCGATTGGAAATGATCGGGCTGTTGCAGTCCGCGAAGCTCTCCGCACAGTCGCCGCCCTGGAGCAGGAAGCGCTCGCCATCCTGGGCCTCGGCGATGCGCTGCTTCAGCGCGAGGATCTCCCAGGAAGTGACCAGTGGCGGCAGCTGACCGAGCTGCTCGAGCGCGCGACCGAGTTCGCTGGCGTCGTCGTAGCTCGGCTGCTGGAGGGCGGTCCTCGACCGCCACGAACCCGGCGTCCAGTCGAGGGACGAGGGTGCTACGGCTTTGAGGGAGTGCTGCATGACGGCGGTGCCTTCGTGTATGCGCCTTGGGCGGCGCGGGGAAATCAACGGACGGTGCGACGGACGGCGACAAGCGCCCAGACGGTCAGCACGATGAACCAGAACAGCGTCCACCCGGGCATCGGGATGCCGAGGATGGGCTCGATCTTCGCGCACTCACCGGAACCGGTGAACGCCAACTTGAGCATCTTCGTGAACGGAAAAGCGTCGAACAGATAGCCGAGACCCGGTCCGCACGCCGGCACATCCGCGGCGGGAAGCGACTGCAGCCACAGATGCCGGCCGGCCGTGGCGATGCCCCAGAGTCCACCCAGCGTGATCAGGACGGCGTAAACGCCGCGAACACCCACCCTGCGCGGTGCGTGCAGGCCACCGACCAGGAAGAACAGGCCCATGGTGCACACGGCGATACGCTGGAAGATGCACAGCGGGCACGGGTCCAGGAGCATCACGTACTGCGCATAGAGCGCGAACGCCATGAGGGCAACACAAACAACGAAACCGGCGAGATAGCGACCGCGGAACGAGAGGTTCATAGAGGCGATATGCGGTGGGGAACGCCCACGTTAACCCTTTGTGCACGTGCTTGTCAGCAACTGCGTAAAGTTTCTTTTGTAACCATGGATCAATGGCTTGCGTAAGAATTACCGCAAATCCCCGGTCGCCGCCCCGAAACGAAAAAACCCCGGCAGGTCTCCCTGCCGGGGTTCGTTCGAATCGGCCCGCCAGGGCTTACTCGGCGTCGACCGCTTCGGTCTTGGCCGGGCGATCCACGAGTTCGACATACGCCATCGGCGCATGATCGCCGGGACGGAAGCCGCACTTGAGGATGCGCAGGTAGCCGCCGGGACGCTCGCGGTAGCGAGGACCGAGCTCGACGAAGAGCTTGCCGACAGCCTCTTTATCGCGCAGACGCGCGAAAGCGAGGCGGCGGTTGGCAACGCCATCGGTCTTGGAGAGCGTGATGAGCGGCTCTGCGACGCGACGGAGTTCCTTCGCCTTGGGAAGGGTGGTACGGATAAGCTCGTGCTTGATCAGCGACGAAGCCATGTTCTTGAACATCGCTTCGCGGTGGCTGCTCGTGCGGTTGAGCTTGCGACCGGATTTCTGGTGGCGCATGGCGTTTACTCTCTAGGTCTATTGTTAGGAAAAGTCGTCAGAATGAAGCGACTTCCCGCGGTTACCCGCTATTCGAGGCTGTCAAAACGCCCCGTTATTAAGAGCACGGTCTCTATGGACCGTTCTGTACTTCCGGTGGAAATGCGCGAGGCATCCGCCGGATGGCGCAAAGAATCGGGGCGATCGAAAAGCGATCGCCCCGTTTGAATCAGCCCAGCTGCATACCGTGGGAAAGCCCCGGCGGCGGCCAGTTTTCGAGCTTCATGCCGAGAGCGAGACCACGCCCGCCCAGCACATCCTTGATTTCCGTCAGCGACTTCTTGCCCAGGTTCGGCGTCTTCAACAGCTCGACTTCGGTCTTCTGGACCAGGTCGCCGATGTAGTAGATGCTTTCGGCCTTGAGGCAGTTCGCCGAACGGACCGTCAGTTCGAGATCGTCGATCGGACGCAGCAGGAGCGGATCGAACCCGCCCTTCTCCGCCTTGGTCGAATCGCTCTCGCGGCGCGAGAAATCGCCGAAAACCGACAGCTGATCGTTGATGATTTCAGCCGCCTTGCGGACAGCGTCTTCAGCACCGATCGTGCCGTTCGTCTCGATATCCAGCACGAGCTTGTCGAGGTTGGTGCGCTGCTCGACACGAGCGGCGTCCACTTCGTAAGCCACGCGCAGGACCGGCGCGAACGACGCGTCGAGCTGCAGACGGCCGATCGGCCGCGTCTCGTCATCCGGATGCTGGCGCGCGCTGGCCGGCTGGTAGCCGACGCCGCGACGCACCTTCAGACGCATGTTCAGTGCCACATCCTTGGTGAGGTGGCAGATCACGTGGTCCGGGTTGACGATTTCTACGGAATGGTCGACCGCGATGTCGCCTGCGGTGACCACGCCTTTGCCCTTCTTCGACAGCGTCAGGGTGACTTCGTCACCACTGTGCTGGCGGATGGCAACATCCTTGAGGTTCAGCAGGACTTCGATCACGTCCTCCTGCAAACCCTCAAGCGTTGTGTACTCGTGCAGCACGCCGTCGATTTCGACCTCGACGATGGCGCTGCCCGGGATCGAAGAGAGCAGCACGCGACGCAGCGCGTTGCCCAGGGTGTGACCAAAGCCACGCTCGAGCGGCTCGACCACCACCTTAGCGCGGTTCGCTCCAAGCTGCTCGACGCTGAGGCCACGAGGCCGCAGCACACTAGTTGACGAAACTGCCATGCAAGGCTCCGGTGAATTACTTCGAGTAAAGCTCGACGATCAGGGCTTCGTTGATGTCGGCCGGCAGATCACCGCGATCCGGCACAGCCTTGAACGTGCCTGCGAACTTCTTGCTGTCGACCTCGACCCACGACGGACGAAGGTCCATCGTGTCAAAGACCGTCGCCGCTTCCTGGACGCGCAGCTGACCGCGAGCCTTTTCGGTCAGCGAGACTTCGTCGCCCGGACGGACGTGGTAGGAAGGCACGTTGACCTTCTTGCCATTGACCGTCACGGACTTGTGAGCCACGAGCTGACGAGCCTGGGCGCGGGTAACCGCGAAACCCATGCGGAACACGACGTTGTCGAGACGGCTTTCCAGGAGGCGAAGCAGGTTTTCACCCGTATTGCCCTTCTGGGTCGAAGCCTTGGTGTAGTAGTTGCTGAACTGACGCTCGAGCACACCGTAGATGCGCTTGACCTTCTGCTTTTCACGCAGCTGGACGGCGTAGTCGGACAGACGGGCGCGCTTGTTTGCGCCATGCTGACCGGGTTTGTTCTCGAGCTTGCACTTGGAATCAAGCGCGCGGGCCGGGCTCTTCAGACCGAGGTCGGCACCTTCACGACGCGCAAGTTTGCAGGTAGCTCCACGATAACGGGCCATGGGTATGCTCCTTAGACGCGACGCTTCTTGGGGGGACGGCAGCCGTTATGCGGAATCGGCGTGACGTCAATAATGTTGAGCACTTTGTAGCCCAACGCATTCAGCGAACGCACGGCCGACTCACGGCCCGGGCCGGGGCCCTTGATGCGAACTTCCACGGTCTTCACACCGTAGTCGCCAGCAGCGCGGCCAGCCTTTTCGGCTGCCACCTGAGCGGCGAACGGGGTCGACTTACGGGAGCCGCGGAAACCCGCGCCGCCTGCAGTCGCCCACGACAGGGCATTGCCCTGGCGATCGGTGATCGTGACGATGGTGTTGTTGAAAGAAGCCTGCACGTGGGCCACGGCATCCGTGACAACGCGCTTGATCTTCTTCTTGGTTTTAACCGGCTTAGCCATAATCGGTATCCGTTACTTCTTGATCGGACGACGCGGACCCTTGCGGGTACGGGCGTTGGTACGCGTGCGCTGGCCGCGCACCGGCAGGCCGCGACGGTGGCGCAGGCCACGATAGCAACCGAGGTCCATCAGACGCTTGACCGCCATACCGATCTCGCGGCGAAGATCGCCCTCGACCGTGTACTTGGCGATCTCGGCGCGGATCTTCTCGACCTCACCTTCGCTAAGCGACTTGATGGGAGTGGTCGGAACCACGCCCGAGTCGACGCAAACCTTCTTCGCCCGCGAACGGCCGATTCCATAAATGCTCTGCAGGCCGACCCAGACATGCTTCTGGACCGGCAAATTGACACCCGCGATGCGCGCCATGATGTACTGTCTCCGATGCGTTTCGTGCGCGGTAAACGCGCAATTCTAACCTGAATTAACCTAAACGGGAAGTCCTGCGGCGCTGGGCGCCAAGGCCTCCCCTACTTGGGGGTCTCTGCCGCGTCTCAGCTGCGACGGAGATTGGACTTCTTGAGCAGACTCTCGTACTGGTGGCTGACGAGATGGGCCTGGACCTGAGCCGTAAAGTCCATCACCACCACCACCACGATCAGCAGCGAAGTGCCGCCGAAATAGAACGGAACGTGCCAGGCGTTCTGCATGAACGTGGGCACCAGGCAGACCAGGACGATGTAAACCGCGCCAACACCGGTAAGCCGGGTCATGACGCCATCGATGTAGTCTGCCGTGGCGCGACCCGGACGGATGCCCGGAATCAACGCGCCCGAACGCTTGAGGTTATCGGCCGTTTCCTGCGAGTTGAACACGATCGCCGTGTAGAAGAAGGCGAACCCGATCACCAGCACCGCGAACACGATGTCGTGCACCGGCTCACCCGGGCTCAACGCCGTGGTCAACCACTGCAACCAACGCGACTGGTGGGCAGTGCCGAACCAGGTCGCCGCAGTCGCGGGGAAGAGCAAGAGGCTGGTCGCGAAGATCGGCGGAATGACGCCCGCCATATTGATCTTCAGCGGCAGGTGCGAAGTCTGGCGCTGGAACTGGCGCTGACTGCCCTGCTTCGCGTAGTTCACGGTGATACGCCGTTGAGCGCGCTCCATGAACACCACGAAAGCGGTTACCGCCAGGATCAGCGCGGTCACCATGAGCAGCTTCAGAACCGACAGCTCTCCGTTGTTCGCCATGGTCAGCGTGTGCGCGATGGCACCCGGGAGACCGGCCACGATACCGGCGAAGATCAGCATCGAAATGCCGTTGCCGATACCGCGCTCCGTGATCTGCTCGCCGAGCCACATCAGGAACATCGTGCCGGCGGTGAGACCGACGACGGATGCCATGACGAAGCCCGCACCGGGCATATAGACCACCGGACCGCTCGCGCCGACCTGCTTCTGCAGGGCAACCGCGATGCCGAACGCCTGAAATGCCGCCAGGCCAACCGTGCCGAAGCGCGTGTACATGGTCATCTTGCGACGACCCGACTCGCCTTCCTTGCGCAGAGCCATGAGCGACGGAATGACCGAGCCCATCATCTGCACCACGATCGACGCCGAGATATACGGCACCACACCGAGAGCGAACACCGAGAATCGGGAAAGCGAGCCGCCCGAGAACATGTTGACCATGTTCAACAGACCGCCGCCACCCTCAACCAGGCTGGTCATCGCCTCAGGATTCACGCCCGGAACGGGAATGAACGAACCGAGGCGGAAGACCACCAGCGCACCAATCAAGAAGAAGATGCGCTGACGAAGTTCCGTCAGTTTGCCCAGCGAGCCGAGCGTTGTGCCCTGCGCTGCTGCCACCTGATTACTCCACGCTGCCGCCGGCGGCTTCGATAGCCGCCTTGGCGCCGGCCGTCGCAAGCACGCCCGTGAGCTTGATCGCGCGGGTGATTTCACCCTTGAGGACAATCTTGACCTTCTTCGCGCGGCTGGTCACGAGACCGGCAGCGTGGAGAGCGATCAGATCGATCGTGTCGACCTTCAAGGCAGCCAGCTGGTACAGACGCACTTCTTCGGTGTCGCGCTTCTTCAGCGAGCGGAAGCCCACCTTCGGAAGGCGACGCTGCAGCGGCATCTGGCCGCCTTCGAAACCGTAGCGATGCGTGCCACCGGCACGTGCATGCTGACCCTTATGGCCGCGGCCAGCAGTCTTGCCGAGGCCGGAACCAATACCGCGAGCGACGCGGGTGCGGGACTTGCGGGCGCCCTTACCGGGACGTAGATCGTTAAGACGCATGATTCTTACTCCTCGACCCGAACCAGGTAGTAGACCTTATTGATAAGGCCACGGACCTGCGGGCTATCCTTCAGTTCGCGCACATCATTGATGTGGCTCAGGCCCAGGGCCTTCACACTCAAACGATGACGACCCTGCACACCGCGCAGGCCCTTGACCAGGCGGACGCGGACGGTACCGCCAGCGGCGGTTTCGGTGTTCTTAGCCATTGCCGAGGACCTCTTCGATCGTCTTGCCACGCTTGGCGGCGATGCGCTTCGGCGATGCGACGGCCTGCAGACCCTTGATCGTCGCGCGGACGAGGTTAATTGGGTTGCGCGAGCCGACGGCCTTGGCGAGCACGTCCTTCACACCGACCACTTCGAGGACAGCGCGCATGGCGCCGCCGGCGATGACGCCGGTACCCTGGGAAGCGGGCTGCATGTAGACGCGAGCCGCACCGTGGTTAGCCTTGATGGCGTACCACAGCGTGCCCTGGTTCAGTTCAATCGTGACCATGTTGCGACGGGCGCGTTCCATAGCCTTGGAAATGGCGACCGGCACTTCACGTGCCTTGCCATAACCAAAACCGACGCGGCCTTCGCCGTCGCCAACAACGGTCAGCGCGGTGAAGCTCATCTGGCGGCCACCCTTGACGGTCTTGGCCACGCGGTTGACGGCGATAAGCTTTTCAAGCATGCCGTCCGAATTTTCGCGATCTGTCGAGGACATCTCTTTTCCTGATAGCCCGGAATGATAGTTAGCCGGGACTTCTGTTTACGGCTCGGTCGCCGCTTGGAGTTGTAGGAGCTAAATCGGGCGACATCGGCCCCGAGGGACCGATGTCGTTGCCTGACGCCTCTTAGAACTTGAGGCCGGCTTCACGGGCTGCATCGGCGAGAGCCTTGATGCGACCGTGGTAACGGAAACCCGAGCGATCGAACGCGACTGCCTCGATACCGGCGGCCTTGGCGCGCTCGGCAACGATGCGGCCGACGGTGGTCGCGGCTTCCATGTTCTTCGTACCCTTCAGACCTTCGGCAACCGCGGACTGCACGGTCGAGGCGGCTGCCACGACAGTACCGTTCGGTGCGAACACCTGGGCGTAGATGTGCTGACCGGTGCGGTGCACGCTCAGGCGGTGGACCGCGAGCTCACGGATGTGAGAGCGGGTCGACTTGGCGCGGCGCAGGCGGGAATCGTTCTTGTTCATCGTATTACTCCAGAAAGCGGATAGACCGATTAGGCCTTCTTGGCTTCCTTCAGGATGATCTTCTCGCCCGCATAACGGACGCCCTTGCCCTTGTAAGGCTCCGGCGAACGGAACGCACGGATCTTCGCCGCCGTCTGACCCACGAGCTGCTTGTCAGCGCCCTTGATCAGGATTTCGGTCTGCGTCGGGACTTCGATGGTGATGCCTTCCGGCGCCTCGAAGACGACCGGGTGCGAGAAACCGAGCGAGAGGTTGACGGCCTTGCCGGCAAGCTGTGCGCGGTAACCGACGCCGACCAGCTCGAGCTTCTTCTCGAAACCGGCGGTGACACCCTGGACCATGTTGGCGACAACGGCGCGAGCCGTACCACCGAACTTGTCGTCGGCGCCCTCGGCGAGAACGACGGTGGCGACGCCATTGTCCTGCTGGAACGTAACGCCCGGCAGTTCATGGGTCGTCAGCGTGCCCTTCGGGCCCTTGACGGAGACGGTACCGTTGGCGATCGAGATCTCGACGCCCTTGGGGAGATTGATAGGCAACTTGGCTACACGTGACATACGGGACTCCTTACGCCACCTGGCCGATGACTTCGCCGCCAAGACCCTTAGCACGGGCCTGAGCGTCGGTCAGGAGACCGGCGGAAGTCGAGATGATGGAGATGCCCAGGCCGCCGAGGACCTTCGGCAGCTCGTCCTTGCCGCGGTAAACGCGGAGACCGGAACGGCTGACACGGGAGATGGTTTCGATGGCCGGGAGACCCTCGAAGTACTTCAGCTTGATCTCGAGCACCGGCTTGCCCGCTTCATCAGCGGAACGGGCGTCGAGGATATAACCCTCTTTCTGCAGGAGCTGCGCGAGGGCCAGCTTCATTTTCGACGACGGCATACGAACAACCGCTTTGCCAGATGCCTGGCCATTACGGATGCGCGTAAACAGATCGGCGATGGGATCAGTCATGCTCATAAGAAAACCCTTGAGAGTGCACCGATATCCGAATTACCGGAGATCTTTAAATTGTAAAGCCGACAGAAGT
>NZ_JBFUJE010000077.1:0-12761 GCF_056401535.1 Luteibacter sp. P4_E6
CTTGCTGGTGGTCCTCTGGGCGTGCACCTTGCTCGCCATCCTGGTCGGTGGCTTCGCCAGCGTCGCTCGTGTTGAAGCGTTGCAGACGCGATTCACGCTCGGCCAGCAGCGCGCGCGCTACGCCGCCGAAGCGGGGATCATGCGGGCTATCGTGCTCGCGGAAGCGCACCACCGGCAGGCCATGCTCGTGCAGACCGGGGGCGCTGTATCGATAGACAACAGCGTGCCGGGCGATGGCAGGTCATTGGCGTTCGAGTTCGATCATGTGCATGTGGCGGTGGGCATGCTCGATGAAACCGGAAAGGTCGATATCAATACCGCCGACCCTCGCGCGCTTCGGGCGCTCTTCATGGCGGCGGGCTGTCAGGAGGCGCGTGCCGATGAACTGACCCACCACGTAGTGGAATGGCGTGGACCTACGGCTAGCCATGTGTCGGACGACGGTACGTCGGCTCCGTCGATGCCCCTGATGTCCGGTGGCAGCCCATCGAAGCGTTACACGGCATTTGCTGCCATCGAGGAGCTGCAGGGGCTACCGGGCATGGACCCGGCGTTGTACAACACCGTGGAGCCGGCGATCACGATCTGGTCCGGGCGACCGGCGCCTGAGCCGGATTTTGCGCCTGTCCTTGCCATGGCGGCAGTGCGGGGCCTCGACCCGACCCGTGCGCGCGAAGTCGTTCTTGCGCGTGACAGTGTTCCACCCGGTACGGTTCTGCAGAACCTGCCTGGCGGTATCACCCTCGGGGGCGCGATGCCGGGCAACACCATCACATTCCGCGCTGATGCGGACGACGGCCATGGCTCCCGCACCACCGTGGAGGCCACGGTGCAGTTTCCCATGGTTGGGCTGGAACGCGGCGCAAACGAGAGGCTGTATACCGTCTTGCGCTGGCGGGATGGGCCGTCGAGTTAACCGGCCGAAGTGGCTAACCGGCGCAACCATGGGTAGTCTGCGTCACGGGCTGGCAACACGTACCCTCCAATCTCGCAGGCTTCAATGACCATGATGGTTCTTGCATGACGCGTTTTCTTACGATCGGCGCCACGGCGCTGGCGGTGGCACTGGCAGGCTGCTCAACGTTGCCGCAACCCCGCGACGATGGCGCACTGCAACGCGAGGCCATGGCGGGCACCGAGCTGCCGGCACCCAAGCCGCGCCTCATGCCGTCGACCAATCCAACGGCACCGACCAATGTACCGCCGCAGGTCACGACGGGCACGGGTGAGTTCATCAAGCCGGTGGGCCTGGCCAAGCCGAAGCCGGTCGCCGAGGGCGCGGGCACGGTCACGTTCAATTTCGAGAACCAGCCGGTCGAGTCGGTGGTGAAGGCCATCCTCGGCGATCTGCTGCACGAGAACTATTCGATCGTGYCGGGCGTGCAGGGCAACGTGTCCTTCTCGACCTCGCAGCCGGTGACGGCGGAGCAGGCGCTGCCGATCCTCGAGACCCTTCTTTCGTGGACGGGCAATGCGCTCGTCCACACCAATGGCCGTTACGTGGTCATGCCGTCCAAGGATGCCGTCGCCGGTAACCTCGTCCCGAGCATCGGCGCGAACGCGCCGGCTGGTGGCCTGCAGGCACGCCTGTTCCCGCTGCACTTCATCTCCGCGACGGAGATGCAGAAACTCATCAAGCCGTTCGCGCGTCCGGACGCGACGCTGCTCGCCGATCCGACGCGCAACGTGCTGGTCATGGCCGGCACGCCCACCGAGCTCGACAACTACCAGCGCACCGTTGCTACGTTCGACGTCGACTGGTTGCGTGGCATGTCGGTCGGTGTGTTCTCGCTACAGCGTGCCCAGGTGAAGGACCTCACGCCCAAGCTCGAAGGCATCTTCGGCGAGAAGGGCAACACGCCGATGGCCGGCATGCTGCGCTTCATTCCGATCGAGCGGACCAACTCGCTCGTGGTGCTCAGCCCCCAGCCGGCGTATCTGGATGAGGTGCGCAGCTGGATCGATCGTATCGACCGCGGGGGTGGCAACGAGCCGCAGTTGTACGTCTACGACGTGCGTAACGTGCAGGCCTCCGACATGGCCGATTACCTTTCGGATATCTATGGCAGCGGCTCCGGTGGTGGGCGCTCGGGCGATAAAGGCGGCAAGGTCGGCCCCGGCCTCAGCTCAGGCACGCTCGGTGGCAGCGACAGCGATATGGGTAATCGTGGCGGCTCCGGCCTCGGTAGCACCACGGGTGCGTTCGGCAACACCAGCTCCTCATCGACAGGCTCGTCGACGACCGGCGGCTTGAGCTCGGGTACCGGCACAAGCACGGGTTTCGGCGGCAGCAGCACGGGCAGTTCAGGCTTCGGGGCCGGCTCGGGCTCCTCCGACGACAGTTCCGCCGACACCGGCAGTCGTCATTCCTCGACCACCACGGACGATGGCGTGCGCATCACCTCGGTGGACTCGAACAACCAGCTCATGGTCCGGTGCCGCCCCGCGCAGTGGACCGAGATCGAAGAGGCGATCAAGCGCCTGGACGCCGTGCCGATGCAGGTGCAGATCGAGACGCGCATCCTCGAGGTGACCCTCTCGGGCGACCTCGAGTTCGGCGTGCAGTGGTACCTCGAAGGATTGACGGGCACGACCAACGGGCAACCGACCCAGCCGGGTAACAAACATCAGTACGCGCTGGGCGGCGGCGGTGCGACGCTGGCGACAGGCGACAACTTCTTCTACTCCTTCGTCAACAACAACATCTCCGTGGCGCTGCATGCGATGGAGCAGAACGGAAACACCAAGGTGCTCTCGGCACCCTCGCTGGTGGTGCTGAACAACCAGAAAGCGCACATCGAAGTGGGCGACCAGATTCCGATCACGCAGACCTTCGTCAACACCGGGGCGAACACGGACAACACGATCGGCCAGGTGGAGTACAAGGACACCGGCGTGATCCTCAATGTGCGCCCGCGCGTGAATCCGGGTGGCCTGGTCTACCTCAATGTGAGCCAGGTGGTGAGCAGCCCGGGCATCAAGGACACCACCACCGGCAACTTCCCGATCCAGCAGCGCGAAGTGGCCACCCAGGTTGCGGTGCAGAGCGGGCAGACGGTGCTGCTCGGCGGCCTGATCAAGCAGAACGACGCCCTGACCGATACCGGCATCCCGGGGCTCAACCAGATTCCCGTACTCGGCCGTTTGTTCGGCACGACCAGCCGCACGCGGACCCGCACCGAGCTGATCGTCCTGATCACCCCCCGGGTGATCACCAATGGGGACGAGGCCAAGCAGGTCACCGACGAGTACCAGCGCAAGTTCGAGTCGCTCAGGCCGTTCACCCAGCCCGCCAGACCTTGACCGAAGGGTGACCGAGGGTGCATACACCCACATCACGGGGCGCGCTTCACATTGGAAGCGTGTTCCTGACAGGGGGAGACTCGCTTGATACAGGATCTGGCCGGCTGGTCCACGGTGCTGGAGCTGATGCCCACGGCGATGTTCGTGCGCGATGCGGCGCACCGCTGGGTGTTCGTCAACCGCATGGGCTGCGAATACTTCGGCCTGAACGCCGACGAGGTGCTCGGCCGGACCGACGCCGAACTCTTCCCGCCCGAGCAGGCCGCCCGCTTCGAAGCGGGTGACGACGCCGTGCTACGCAGCCACGAGGTCGTCGAAACCGAGGAAACGGTGACCGACCCCCAGGGCCATGTGCGTACTTTGCTCACCCGCAAGACCTGCATCGACCTGGAAGGCGCGCTCCACGTGCTGGCCTCGGTCACCGACATCACCGAGCTGCGCGAGTCCGAGGCGCATGTGCGCTGGCTGGCCTGCCACGATGCCCTGACCGGGCTGGCCAACCGCGCGGCGCTCTTCAGCCGGCTGGACGCCGCCATCGGCCGCGCGGCCAGCGGCGGCCTGCACGCCGCGCTGTTCCACCTGGACATGGACGGCTTCAAGAAGGTCAACGACACCTACGGCCACCTTATCGGCGACGAGCTGCTGGTGCAGTTCGGTGCGCGTCTGCGCAGTGTCGTCGGTCCTGACGACACGGTGGCCCGGMTCGGCGGCGACGAGTTCGCGCTGCTGGTCGACGATCACGGCGACCTCGACGTGCAGGGCCTCGCCGAGCGCATTCTGGCCCTCGCCGGCGAGCCCTTCGACGTCCTTTCGACGACCACCTTTATCGGTACGTCCATCGGCATGGTCGCCATCGATGCCGAAGCGGTCGCGGCGGGAGAGATGGCCCGCAAGGCGGATAGCGCGCTTTACGAAGCGAAGAAGAAGCGTAACCGCCTGATGGTTTACACCAAGGCGCTGGACGCCGCGCTCGCCCATCGCCGCGACATCGAGAAGGCGCTGCTCGAGGCCTTATTGACCCGCGAGGGCCTGAGTTGTCACTACCAGCCAATGATCCGCAGCTCGGACGGCAAGGTGGTCGGCCTCGAGGCGCTGGCCCGCTGGCGGCATCCCACCCTCGGCGTGGTCTCGCCGGTGCAGTTCATTGCCGTGGCGGAAGAGACCGGCCTGATCGGCCAGTTGGGCGAATGGGTGCTACGCACCGCCTGCGCCCGCGTTGCCAAGCTCGACGACCTGTTCGTTGCGGTCAACGTGAGCGCCGTGCAGCTGCGCGACGACGACTTCGCCAACATGGTCATGCGCGTACTCATCGAGACGCGCCTGTCGCCGAAGCGCCTGGAGCTGGAGATCACCGAGACGGCCATCGTCAATGCCGATGGTGGGTCAGTCCGGCTACTCAAGCGTCTGCGCCGGGCCGGCGTGCGTATCTCGCTCGACGATTTCGGGACGGGCTACTCCAGCCTGACCCTGCTCAAGGACCTCGCCGTCGACAAGGTCAAGATCGACCGCTCCTTCGTGCAGAACGCGACCCAGGCCGGCGATTCGGCGGCCATCGTGCGGGCGGTGTCCAATCTGGGCGCCGCGCTGGGCCTGTGCGTCGTGGCCGAGGGCGTGGAGACCGAGCAGCAGCGGGCCTTCCTGACCGAAGCCGGTTGCGACGAACTGCAGGGTTTCCTGTTCTCGCCGGCCGTGGCGGAAGACCGCATCGACCGGGTCACCGGGCCATATCCGGCCCCGCTGGCGACTCATTCGGCCGGATAGGCGTCCGTCGGCATCGGCCAGGTACGGCGCAGGTCCGGCATGCCGGGCATGGTGGTCGGCTGCGGTAGCGGCAAAGGCGTGCGGGCATCCACCACGCCGCCGGTCGCGTCGCCGACGATGGCGATGATGCAGGCCCCACTTTCCTGCGAACTGCCGAAGGAGAGCCGTCCCCAGGGCATCTGCATGACCGTATAGCGGTTCGGCAGCATGGCCGGCGCGGCGGGCAGGTTGGTTTCCGAGGCGCTCGCGTGGAAAGCTTCGGTCAGCTCGTTCCTCGCGAAGCACGGCCGCTGTTCCAGCTGGATCGAGGTGAAGCGCACCATCGGCACGTCGCCCCCTTCGTTGAAGCCGCGGGCCTCGAAGGCGCTCACGCGGTAGCCGTCGCGGGTGATGAAGGGCACGCTGCGCACGATCTGCGGCGGGGCGTCGGTGGTGGCGTGCAAGCCGCCCGGCAGCTTGCGGGACAACGCATCCACCGCGTTGGGCAGGGTCCCCATCGTCGAGTTGATGATCTCGACCAGGGTCTTGTCGCTGCGCTGAACACTCACGGGATCGGCCGCCGCGGCAGGAGCCAGGACAGCGCATAGCAGGATGGCCAGGAGGCGAGTGGGACGCATGAGGGCCAGGTTGAGGTGAGCAGGGGCGCTAGTTTGCACGAGTTGCGTATGCCCTTGCATGCGCCGTGAATGCCCGGATATTGGAAACAACGTCCTACCCCTGATCCCGATGACAGACCTGCGCTTCGACAATGCCTTCGTCCGCGAGTTGCCGGCCGACCCCGAACTATCCAACGGTCCGCGCCAGGTCGTCGGCGCCGCGTTCTCGTGGGTGGACCCGACGCCGGTCGCGGCACCGCGGCTGGTCGCGGCCTCGGCCGAGGTGGCGACGATGCTTGGCGTCTCGCCCGAGGCGCCAGATTTTGCGGAGGTGTTCTCGGGTAACGCTCGCTGGCCGGGCATGACCGGTTACGCCATGGCCTACGGCGGCCACCAGTTCGGCAACTGGGCCGGGCAGTTGGGCGACGGCCGCGCGCTGAGCCTGGGCGAGGTGATTACCGCCCACGACGGCCGCCAGGAACTGCAGCTGAAGGGCGCCGGCCGCACGCCGTACTCGCGCGGGGCCGACGGCCGCGCCGTGCTGCGCTCGTCCATTCGCGAATTCCTGTGCAGCGAGGCCATGCACCACCTCGGCGTGCCGACGACCCGGGCACTGTCCCTGGTGGTGACCGGTGACGAGGTGCTGCGCGACGTGATGTACGACGGCCACCCGGCGCTGGAGCCGGGGGCGATCGTCTGCCGTGTGGCGCCGTCGTTCATTCGCTTCGGCTCGTTCGAGCTGCCGGCGGCGCGCAATGACCTCGACCTTTTGCGCCGCCTGGCGGACTTCACCATCGCCACGCATTACCCGGCCTTTGCCGGCCTCGACGGGGAAGGGCGGTACGCCGCTTTCTTCACCGAGGTCTGCGAGCGCACGGCACGCCTCATGGCGCACTGGATGCGCGTGGGCTTCGTGCATGGGGTGATGAATACGGACAACATGTCCATCCTCGGGCTGACCATCGATTACGGTCCCTATGGCTGGGTGGATGACTTCGACCCGGACTGGACACCGAACACCACCGATCGCGCGCACAAGCGCTACCGCTTCGGCCACCAGCCACGCGTGGCTTACTGGAACCTGCAACGTCTCGCCCAGGCGTTGTCGCTTTTGTTTGCCGGCGTCGACGCGCTGCAGGCCGGGCTGGATCGCTATGTGGAGGTGTTCGAAGCCACCGACGCGGCGTTCTCGGCGGCCAAGCTCGGTCTCGCTAACGCCCGCGAAGGCGACGAGGCGCTGGTCGCCGACCTGCGTGGCCTGCTCACCCTGGGTGGGATGGACATGACGATTTTCTTCCGTGACCTCGCGCTGCTCGATCTCGATGCGCCGCATCCGGGTGTCGTCGGGGCGGCGTTCTACGAGGAAGACAAGCGCGTCGCGACGCAGGAGGCGCTGGCGTCCTGGCTGCAGCGCTATGCAGCGCGCGTGCAGGCCGATGAATCGCCGGCGTCGGAGCGGCTTGCCCTGATGCACGCCAGCAACCCGCGCTACGTGCTGCGCAACTACCTCGCGCAGCAGGTCATCGACAGCGCGGAGCAGGGCGACGACGCGCCCCTGCATGAGCTGATGGAGACCCTCCGCCAGCCCTACGACGAGCAGGCGGGCAGGGATCACCTTGCCGGCCGCCGGCCCGAGTGGGCACGCGACCGGGTCGGCTGCTCCATGCTTTCCTGCAGTAGCTGACGGGCCACAGGGTAGAATCAGCGGCCCGGATCTTTAGTCAGGCCTGTCGCGTTGTCCGCTGGTTACGCCTCCGATGCCGCTCTTGAAGCGCTTTTCGTCCCGTTCGTCACGGGCGATCTCGCGTGGCCCGCGTCTGGCGACGTGCTGATGCTGCGCGCGCGGGACGGTTTCGTGCTGCGCGAGCAGCGCCGTCCTGGCTGGGTGCTGCAGCAGTCGTTCAAGCCGGCGGCGGATGCCCTGGCGCGCTCCGGCTTCGCCGTGAGCGCGGATCTGCCCGAAGGCCGGTTTGCCCTCGTCATGGTGCTGCCGACCCGGCAGCGCGAAGAGTCGCGCGCCTTGTTCGCGCAGGCGATGGCCCATGTCACGCCCGATGGCGCCGTCCTCGCCGCCGTGCCGAACGCCGAAGGCGCGAAGACCGCCGAAGCCGATCTTGCGCTGCTGGCCGGCGGCGTGACGAACCTCTCCAAGCACAAATGTCGCGTCTTCTGGACGCGTCCCGGCGCCGTGCCGGATCCCGCCTTGCTCGACGCATGGCTGGCGCTGGACGGGTCCTTGCCGATCGACGAGGGTCGCTTTGTAAGCCGGCGTGGCCTGTTCGCCTGGGATCGCATCGACATCGCGTCGGCCTTGCTGAGCTCGGTGTTGCCCGAGGACTTCGCCGGTCGCGTTGCCGATCTCGGCGCGGGCTTCGGTTATCTGGCCTGCCGTGTCATCGCGACGAATCCCGGCGTCACCGCGGTGGACCTGTACGAAGCGGAAGGGCGCGCCATCGAGCCGGCCCGTCGGAACATCGCCGCGGCGGTTACCGCGTCGGGCCGCGCCATCGCTACCCACGTGCAGTGGCACGACGTGACCCATGGTATCGACGGTGGCTACGACGCCATCGTTTCCAATCCGCCATTCCATCAGGGGCGCGCCGACCAGCCGGAGCTGGGTCGCGCCTTCATTGCGGTCGCGGCGCGCGCCCTGTCGCCGCAGGGTCGTTTCTGGATGGTGGCCAACCGGCATCTTGCCTACGAAGCCACGCTCGATGCGTGCTTCACCCATGTTCGTACCGTCGCCGAGCGCGACGGGTTCAAAGTGATCGAAGCGAAGGAGCCTCGTCGATGAAACTCGTGCGCCTGTTGGCGAACCTCGGCTATGGCAGCCGCAAACAAGTCGCCTCCCTGTTCCGCGAAGGCGCGGTCACCGATGCCTCGGGCGAGGTGCTCTATGCCGATGACAAGGTCGAACACGCCGACGTGCGCTTCGAAGGCGAGCCGCTGGATCCGCCGGCCGGCATGCTGATCATGTTGAACAAGCCCGCCGGGTATACGTGTTCGCGCAAGGATGTCGGTCGTCTGGTGTACGAGCTGCTGCCGCCGCGTTACGGCATTCGCAATCCGGTGCTGTCGACGGTCGGGCGCCTCGACCGCGAGACCTCGGGCCTGCTGCTGTTCACCGACGACGGCCCGTTGCTTCACCGGATCATTTCGCCGAAGTCCTCGGTGGCCAAGGTGTACGAGGCGACGCTCGCCGAGGACTTGCGCGGCGATGAAGCGGCGACCTTCGCCGCCGGCACGTTGATGCTCGACGGCGAAACCGATCCGCTCGAGCCGGCCGCGCTCGACGTGCTTGGGCCGCGTCATATACGTCTGTCGCTTACCGAAGGCCGCTACCACCAGGTCCGCCGCATGTTCGCTGCCATCGGCAATCACGTCGAAACCCTGGAGCGCGTCGCCTTGGGTGGCCTGACGTTGGAAGGCCTCCCTTCGGGCGAATGGCGCCAGCTGACTGCCGAAGACACCGCCCGCATCTTCGCTGCCCCCAACGGCGCCCCGGCTCTGTAGGAGCCGATTCATCGGCGATCCCGCGGCAGCGGGCCAGAGTTGGCGCAAGCACCCATCGCCGATGAATCGGCTCCCACATTTATCCATGTGTGGACGTTCCGTCCACGCCGGGTGCAGTATCGGAGAGTCCACACGATCACCCAAGGAGCACCTCATGACCAAGATCGCTATTGCCGTCGCCCTCGCCAGCCTCTTCGCCGGTACAGCCACCGCGGGTAACGTCGTCGACAAGAGTGTCGTCGTCCCGATGACCCTGGTGACCGCCGATGGGGCGGGCGCCTCCGTGGGTACCGTGACTGTCACCCAGTCGGCGGGTGGACTCGTCTTCACCCCGAACCTCAAGGGCTTGCCGCCGGGCGACCATGGCTTCCACCTGCATGAGAAGGCCAGCTGCGATCCGGGCGAGAAGGACGGCAAGAAGGGCGCCGCCCTCGCTGCCGGTGGTCACTTCGATCCGCAGCACACCGGCAAGCACGAAGGCCCGGACGCCGCCGGTCATGAAGGCGACCTCCCGCGCATCACGGTAGGAGCCGATGGCACCGACACCACCGCGGTCACCGCGCCGCACCTGAAGAGCCTGGCCACCCTGAAGGGCCACGCCCTCATGATCCACGCCGGCGGCGACAACTACGCTGATGAGCCGGCTCCGCTGGGCGGCGGCGGTGCGCGTATCGCCTGCGGCGTGATCAAGTAAGGGTCGCATGTCCCAAGGCGGTCTTTTCGCAGCCGAACCGCTCGTGATCGTCGATGACGGCCACGGGCGGTTTGCGTATAAGCCGGACGTCATTTCCGTACCGTTGGCGGAGACCTGGTTCGCCACGTTGCTGGCAGACATTCCCTGGCAGGCCAAGCGCCGCGAGATGTATGGCCGCGAGGTGGACGTGCCGCGGCTGGTCCAGCATTACGCGCTGGAGGATCCGGCGTTGCCTTCCGTGCTGCGTGATGCGGGCCGCGAGGTGATCGCGGCGACGGGCGTGCCGTTTACATCGGTGGGCCTGAACCTGTATCGCGACGGGCGCGATAGCGTGGCGCCGCACAACGACCACATCGAGGAGCTGGCGGAAGGCGCGCCGATCACGTTGCTGTCGCTGGGCGCCACGCGGACGATGGCCTTGCGCGAGCGCGAATCGCCGAAGCGGAAGTTCGATGTGAAGCTGGAGCCGGGAAGCCTGCTGACGATGAGTTACGCCACACAGTTCCATTGGGATCATGGGATTCCCAAGGCGCGCGGTGAGGTGGGCCCGCGGATCAGCCTGGCGTTCCGGGTGAGGCCGCTTTAGAAGAGATCGATGCTGCCCAGCGCGACGGCTGAACCCAGCTCGCCGAGCTTGGTCAGTGCCTCATAACCGTGCACGCTGTTTCGGCCATTTTCCTTGGCGAAGTACAGCGCTTTATCCGCGCGGTCGAGCACGATTTCGGGGTAGTCGTTCTCGGTGATGCGCGCGTAGCCAATGCTCACCGTCACGTGGCCCACCTGGGGGAACGCGTGCTCGGCGACGAAGTGACGGAAACGGTCCAGTGCCATGTGCGCGACGCGTTCGTCCTGCGCGGCGATGAGCATGACGAACTCTTCGCCACCAAAACGGAACAGGACGTCGCTCTGGCGGAAGCTGTGGCGCATCTGCTGGGCGAGCATCAGGATGACCTCGTCGCCGTAGACGTGGCCGTAGGTGTCGTTGATGCGCTTGAAGTGATCGATGTCGAGGATGGCCAGCCAGATCTGCGAGACATCGTCTTCGAAGGGCAGGCGGCGCTCGTCGTCGCCCTTGGCCGAGGCGCGGGCACGCTGGCGCTGCAACTTGAGCAGGCGTTGCAGGCGTTGCTCGAAGCTGCGCCGGTTGTACAGGCCGGTGAGCTTGTCGCGCTCGCTCTCGTTGAGCAGCGCGATGTAGTTGCCGTAGATGCGGGCGTAGCCCTCGACCATGTTGCGCACGCTGTCCAGCGAATCTTCCGATTCCAGCATCAGCGCGCCGATGGCCGCGTGGTCACGCTGGATCGGGATCACCAGGCGGCAGGTGCCGTCGTCGGTGACATCGCTGATGGCTTCCAGCGTTTCCATAGCGCAGACGATCGTGTCGATCGGATCGCCGTCGCGCGTGGGATCCAGCGCTTCGACCACGAAGGCGCCTTCGGCATTGCGCGAGCAGACCACGATGGAATCCACCGGCAGCTGCAGGCTCTCGCCGCGCTTGCACAGGGTGACGCTGCTGACGGAAATCAGTTCGGCCAGCGACAGCACCAGGCTGTGGTCGAGGGCGTCGATATCGCGGTGGTGGGTGAACTCGGCCACGGAGGCGAGCAGGCGCGACTCCGGCGGCCCACCGGCAAGCGAATGCCAGGGCGACCTCATGAGCGCATGTCTCCTGCGACGTGACGTCCGCTATGTGAGCAACTGGCTGGCACCGACCCCTTCCTCCCCTGTTGGTGTCGCGACGATGATCCCCTACCGCGCAACCTCGAAGTTGTTAGCGGCACCGTCATCGCGAACTTTAGGGCAAATTCGGCAAGAATTCAGGAAAATGTAGGAAACTGAGAACGGGTTCCGCTTTTGTCGCTTCACGAATGTGACGGTTTGGGTTAGGGCGTCATTCCGGCATGGGCGGCCAATGCGCCAGCAGCGCCGGATCGACGCCGACCCGTCGGCAGGATCGCGAGGCGACGCCTTCGGTCAGCGCCACGCGGAACAAGGGCACCATGCCGCGGAGGGCGCCACGCGCCAGTCGCGCCTTGCGCAGGTCGCTATCCGTTCGCTGCAACAGTGTTGCCGCCCAGTCCGGCAGCAACGCGGCGCCGGCATGCAGGAACAGGTCGCGCGACAGACCGGCCATCGGTACGGGCAGGTCGAGGCGCCTGAGCACGTCAAGCACCACACGCGAGCGCTCCCCGAACACCAGCGTTGGCAGCACCTGCGCGATATACGCGTCCATGTCGGCGACTGAGCCCGGTACATCGCGGGCGCCGAGGGCTTCGGCCACTCGACGCGTCTCGTCCAGATAGGCATCGGCGACACGTGGCGTGACGGCCATAGGCCCGTAGGCGCGATAGCCGGCCAGAAAACTCGACATCTCGCTGACGTGGACCCAGGTGAGCAGGTCCGGATCGTCGGCCGCGTAGGGAGCCCCGGCCTCATCCACGCCGCGCACGTGACTGTGGATCATGCGCACGTGCCCGATGAGTGCCTGCGCTTCGCTCGTGGGGGCGTAAGTGGTCGCGCCGACGAAGGCGGTGGTCCGGCGCAGTCGGCCGACCAGATCCTCGCGGAAATTCGAGTGATCCCACACGCCAGCCAGCGCACGCGGGTGCAGCAGTTGCAGGTACAGCGCGCAGAGGCCACCGGCAAGCATGCCGCAGAAATCCGAGTGCATGCGCCAGGTAACGCTGGAGGGTCCGAACAGGCCGGCATCGCCCACGGGATGGTCGTAGTCGATGCCGCCCGAGGGCGGCCTGGGAAACGCCGTGAGCACCCAGCGCCGGATGGGCGCGGATGCGGGACGAAGCAGGCCCGCGAAGATCGTCATGGACTCAGTCCCCGGACCACCAGCCTCGCCATTTAAAGAACCACACCGGCAGGAGCGTGCTGAGGATGAT
>NZ_JBFUJE010000078.1:0-12755 GCF_056401535.1 Luteibacter sp. P4_E6
GCGGGAAGACCTCGCGCCTCTACCAGCGTCTCGTTTACCAGGACAAGCTGGCCGACGATGTAAGTCTCGGCATTGCGCCGTTCGCACTCGCCAGCCAGGTGCAGCTCACCGTCGACGTCAAGAACGGCGTCGATCCAGCGAAGGTTGAAGCCGCTGTGGCCGATGTCTGGAAGGACTACATGGCGACCGGTCCGACAGAAGATGAGCTGGCACGCGCCAAGGTCAGCAATCGCGCCGGCTTCGTGCGCGGCCTGGAGAAAGTCGGTGGTTCCGGCGGCAAGGCCGTCATCCTCGCCGAGGGTCAGGTCTACCGAAACGACCCCGAGGCCTATAAGAAGGATCTCCAGCGCGCGCAGAACGCCACGATCGCCTCCGTGCTCGCTTCGTCGAAGACGTGGTTGTCCAAGGGGGACTACACGATCACCGTGCTGCCCGCTGCGCCGGGCTTCGACCCCGCTGCCGAGGACAAGGCCGTGGCCGGCCTGAAAGACTCGGCGGGGCGTCCGGCGGCCGTGTTGCCGCAAGCCAAGACCTATACCGTCGGCAAGTCGGCGGTCGATCGCAGCAAGGGCGTGCCGTCGGTCGACAGCTTCCCCGATCTCTCGTTCCCGACCTTGCAGCGCGGCAAGCTGAAGAACGGCATCGAGGTGGTGCTCGCCGAGCGCCATACCGTGCCGATTACCCAGATCAGCCTTTTGTTCAATGCGGGCTACGCCGCAGACCAGGGCCGCAAGCTCGGCACGGCAAGTTTCACCTCGGCACTGCTCGATGAGAGCACGAAGACGCTGGATTCGGTCGAAGTGGCCCGGCGCAAGGAGCGTCTGGGTGCGATCATCGGTTCCGGCTGCTCGCTCGACAACTGCTCGATCGGCCTCAACGCGCTGAACTCCGAACTGACCCCGTCGCTCTCACTGTTCGCCGATATCGTTCGCAACCCGGCGTTCAAATCCGACGACATCGAGCGCGTGCGCGGCCAGTGGATGGCGGGCATCGCGCAGGAGAAGACCGAGCCTACCGGCCTGGCCCTGCGTACCTTGCCGCCCCTGCTTTACGGCAAGAACCACGCCTACGGCATTCCGTTTACCGGCAGCGGCACCGAGAAGGCGATCGCGTCGCTCACCGCCGAGGATCTCGCCGGATTCCAACGGGACTTCCTGCGTCCGGACAACGTTCGCATTCTCGTCGCCGGCGACACCACGCTGGCGCAGATCCTGCCGCAGCTGGATGCCGTTTTCGGTGACTGGGCCGCGCCAACAAGTGCGCTGCCCACGAAGAACGTCGGCCAGGTCGCCGAACAGCCCAAGCCGCGCGTCTTCCTGATCAATCGCACCGATGCGCCGCAATCGCTCATTCTCGCCGGCCTGCTCGCGCCGTCGACCAAGGCGAAGAACGCACTCGACCTCGGTATCGCCAACGGCGCCTTCGGTGGCACGTTCACCTCGCGCCTCAACATGAACCTGCGCGAAGAGAAGCGCTGGGCCTATGGGGCGGGCAGCATGCTTTCCGATGCCCAGGGCCAGCGACCGATGCTGTTTTATGCGCCGGTGCAGACCGACAAGACGGCCGACTCCGCTGCGGAGATCCTCAAGGAAGCACGTGCCGTCATCGGCCCGAAGCCGCTGACCGACGACGAGATTGCGAAGATTCGCGCTCAGAAAGTCCGTGCGTTGCCCGGAAGCTTCGAAACCACCTCCGCGGTGCTCGGTGCGATGACGGGCATCGTCATCTACGATCGTCCGGACAACTACGTGCAGACCCTCAAGGGCCGCATTGAAGGTGTCGACCGCAAGGCCGCAGAGGATGYGTTGACGGCCGTGATTCACCCCGATGCGCTGACCTGGGTCATCGTGGGCGATCTGAGCAAGATCGAGGCGCCCGTTCGTGCCCTGAACCTGGGCGAGCTCCACGTGATCGATGCGGATGGCAACCCGGCGAAGGACGTGCCGCACGCCAGAACCGGCAAAGCCGGCAAGATCACAAAGGCGACCAAGCCTTCCCAGGATGCCGCCGCCCCGGCGACCGGCAAGTAACTCACGTGAGGGCGCGATCGACGAAGATCGCGCCCTCACGGTAGTCCGGCTAGCATAGGCATCGATCGAATCCCCCGGAGTTCCACATGCGCAAGGTTCTCGTCCTCCTCGTTCCCCTCGCCCTGTCTGCCTGCACCTGGGGCATCAAGCTCGATGACGGCGCGCGAAACGTTCGCACGGCCTGGAACGGCGACGTCTCAAGCTGCAAGGAGCAAGGCAAGGTCACGGTGTCCGTCATGAACCGTGTCGGCCCGGTAGATCGCAACGACCTGAAGGTTCGCGACGAACTCGAGGTACTCGCGCGTAACGAAGCCGCCAAGATGGGCGCCGACACGGTGAAGCCACTGGCCGATCCGAGCGAAGGCTCACAGCCGTGGGGTGCTTACACCTGCGGTAGCCGCAACGTCGGCCCCGCGCGTAGCGGTACGCCCGCGCCCGCTCCTCAGGGCGACAGCGCTCCCAAGGCGGGTTTTGAAACGGTCCCGCTGAAGAACAACTGATCGGACGCTGACGTCACTTCGCTCAGAGCGAAGTGACGCCGTCACGTGCTCGCGCGGCGAACGTCGCCGTTACCCAATCGATGAACACACGTACGCGTGGCGATAGCTGTCGATTGTGCGGATACAGCAGGGATACCGGTGAGGGCGTGGGAGGGTAGTCGCGCAGCACCGGGACCAGCCGACCCGTCGCCAGATCGTCCGCCAGGTGATAACGCGGCACCTGGATCAGGCCCAGTCCCATCCGGGCGAGATCGATATTGGTATCCGAACCGGTCACCGTCACGACGGACGGAAGATTGACCAGGCGTACGTTACCGTTCTCGACGAATTCCAGTGGAAGCGTGCTGCCCGTGGCCGTCGAGAGGAAGCCGATGGCGAGGTGGCCATCGAGGTCGTCCGGTGTTTGCGGCACGCCGTGGCACTCCAGATACGCCGGGCTGCCGCAGGTCACTTCTTCCAGCATCGCGATCCGACGGCCAACCATGCTGCTGTCGGCCAGATCGCCGACACGAAGTACGCAGTCGACCCCTTCACGTACGAGATCCACCCAGCGGTCGCCTTCCCCCAGGTGCACCCKGAGGCCCGGGTAGCGCGCGAGAAAGTCCGGTAGGTCCGGCAGGACGAAGGTGCGGGCGAGCGTGCCGTGCATGTCCACGCGCAGCAAGCCGGTCGGTCGCGCGTCGAGGAAGGCGGCTTCGGCATCTTCCACCTCGGCCAGGATCGCTACGCAGCGCCGGTGATAGGCCTCACCGTCCAGCGTGGGGCTGACATGGCGCGTGGTTCGCTGCAGCAGCCGGACCCCGAGCCGGGTCTCCAGGCGCTTGATGGCCTGGGTCACTGTGGACCGGGGTAGATCGAGGTCGGAGGCCGCCAGGGTGAAGCTGCGCCGCTCCACGATGCGGACGAAGAGGCGCATGGTGTCAAAACGGTCCATGGCGTTGTTCCGATCGGTGGAATAGTGAAGCCATATGCTGATGGATTATCCGGAAGCCGACAACGTCCATCCTGTTCTCGCCCGGCAATGTCGCCGGTACCGGAGAACCCAGATGAACCAGAGCATCCCGAAAGTCGCCATCGTGACGGGCGCTTCGCGCGGTATCGGCGCGGCAGTGGCCAAGCGCCTCGCGCGCGACGGCTTCACCGTTGTCATCAACTATGCCGGGAGCGCCCAGGCGGCCGAGACCGTGGTCCGTGAGATCGAAGCTGCCGGTGGCAAGGCGATCAGCGCCCAGGCCGATGTGTCTAAGTCAGCCGACGTGCGCCGCCTGTTCGATACCGTGCACGAGGTCTACGGTGGCGTCGACGTGCTGGTGAACAACGCCGGCGTCATGGCCCTGGCCAATGTCGCCGACCTCAAGGACGACGACTTCGATCGCCTCTTCGCGATCAATGTGAAAGGCAGCTACAACACCATGCGCGAAGCCGCGACCCGCATCCGCGAGGGCGGTCGCATCATCAACTTCTCCTCCAGTGTGGTCGGCCTCCTGCAGCCGGGCTATGCCGCCTATGCCGCAACGAAAGCGGCTATCGAGGCGACCACCATGGTGCTTGCCCGCGAACTGCGCGGCCGTCAGGTCACGGTGAACGCCATCGCACCGGGCCCGACCGCGACCGATCTCTTCCTCGACGGAAAGTCGCCCGAGCTCATTGACCGTCTCGCGAAGCTGGCACCCCTCGAACGCCTAGGGACGCCCGACGACATCGCAGCCGCCGTCGCCTTCCTTGCCGGCGCCGATGGCGCCTGGATCAATGGCCAGGTGCTCCGTGCCAACGGAGGGATCGTCTGATGAAACAGGTCATCCTGATTACCGGCGCGTCCAGCGGCTTCGGCCTGCTGACCGCACGTGCGCTGGCTGAGGCGGGGCACACCGTCTACGCGAGTATGCGCGACATGGCTGGCCGCAACGCGACTAACGCCGACGCCGTGCTCGAGGAGGCGAAGAACCGGAACATCGACCTTCGCGTCGTCGAACTCGATGTCACGTCCGAGGCCTCGGCGGAAGCTGCAGTGAAGACGATCGTCGAACGTGACGGCCGCCTCGACGTACTCATCCATAACGCCGGTCACATGGTGTTCGGGCCGGCCGAGGCCTTCACGGCCGAGCAGTACGCCCAGCTCTACGACGTGAACGTGCTCGGCACGCAACGTGTCAATCGGGCTGCCCTGCCGGTCATGCGCCGGCAGGAAAAGGGTCTGGTGCTGTGGGTGTCGAGCAGTAGCGTCCGCGGTGGCACGCCACCGTTCCTCGCGCCGTATTTCGCGGCGAAGGCAGCGATGGATTCGTTGGCCGTGAGCTACGCCGGTGAGCTGGCGCGTTGGGGCATCGAGACCTCGATCATGGTGCCGGGAGCCTTCACGAAGGGCACCAACCACTTCGCCCACGCCGGCAAGCCCGCCGATGAGGTACGTGCTGCCGAGTATATGGACGGCCCGTATGCAGGTATGCCGGACCGGATCCTGCATGGCCTGGCGGCGCTGGAGCCAGCCGATGCGGACGCCGGGGAAGTGGCCACGAAGATCGTCGAGGTGGTGAACCTGCCTTTTGGCAAGCGGCCCTTCCGAGTCCATGTCGACCCTTCGCAGGACGGCGCCGAGATCGTGAACGGCGTGGCGGATCGGGTGCGGCGGGAGTTGTTCTGGCGTGTGGGCATCGCGGAACTCTTGTCTCCCAAGGTGTGAGGCTCGAATGCGATAAGGGGTCGTCAGGGAGGAATGAGGGTGCCACGAGCCGGTGCGATGTCGTGGCCGTTGGCGCAGATTCCTTTGGTGAGATGGCCAGAGTGCCGAGGCATGAAATCACACACCACCCATGGCACGAGCAAGGCCCTCATTCTGGTTTGCCTTTACCTTGCGCTTTACTTCGCGTCGACCTTCCTCGAGCGGCCTCTCGGCTGGTTGGCCTTGCCCGAACTTCAGTCGGTCTTGCTGGCCCCCGTACCGAAACAGGTGCCGCCAGCGATCCTCCTGATCCTCTGCGCCTTCCGGAGCTTGTTTATCGTTGTAATCACCTGGTTCATCGCTCGGCTGGATGGTCGATCGCTGTTCGACTACGGTCTCAGGCCGTTCCCGATGCGACAGTTCGCGTACGGTTCGATAGCCGGCTTCGTTGCCATCTCGATCGTTGTGTTCGGGCTTTACATCGGAGGGACACTTGAATTTACGGGATGGAATGTCAGTGGCGGGGGGGCGCTTGGCTT
Organism: Luteibacter sp. P4_E6; assembly: GCF_056401535.1. Taxonomy (NCBI): domain Bacteria; kingdom Pseudomonadati; phylum Pseudomonadota; class Gammaproteobacteria; order Lysobacterales; family Rhodanobacteraceae; genus Luteibacter; species Luteibacter sp. P4_E6. Next base: position 5,729 of record NZ_JBFUJE010000078.1, read on the forward strand.
CGCCTTGATATGGGCCATCGGCATGCTGATGGTGGGAATATCGGAAGAAATGGCCTTTCGGGGCACGCCAATATTCCTTCTCCTGCGAGTGGCTCCGCCCTGGGGGCCCATTGCTGTCAGTGCTGCCTTATTCGCGGGCGTCCACCTGAGTAATGAGGGAGAAAACGTCGCCGGCATCGCACAGATCGCGCTGTTTGGGGCTGTTGCAGCCATTAGTGTCGTGCGGACAGGGTCGCTGGCCTTCGCTGTCGGCCTTCATGCGGCGTGGAACTGGACCCTGGAGTATCTCTATGGCGCGGTAGGTAGCGGGTACACCTTCCAGGGGCATCTGGTGAACCAGGTCGTGACGGGGCCCACTTGGCTCACCGGAGGTAGCAGCGGCCTGGAAGGGAGTCTGTGGGCGATCGTGGTCCTGCTGGTCATCGGCACCTTGTTCTTGATGTGGCCTCGCCGAGGCTAGAGGTGCGCCGCCGAGCTTTATGCGGAAGCCATGTAGTCCTTTCGATGCGGACGAATAAGAGGGCCTTCCTCGCCGGTGCTCAGCAGCGTAGGAGATGGCTTCGGACAAGACGATACGAATTACCGGAAGGTCGATACGCGATAGGTGCAGGTTACGCAGCCGAGCCCAGCGCCAGCCCAGWGCAGCACACCGAATTCGTCGGCAGGATGGTCGTTGCAGGTTCGGGCTAGCCGGATGAACTCAAGTGTGCGGGTTCTCATCCGGCTCGCCGCCGGTTTGGCCACTCAAGCGGGGGCAGATGGTACCCGTTGTCCACTAAATGGCTGACTTACAGAGCCCTTGGCTGGTTATTGGTCGGTTAAAGTGTAAGTGGTTTGATTATGGGATGTCTGGTGACGATAAGGTGTGGCTACAGATGTCGGCACCCCTTAACCTGGCCCGTAGCGTAACGCCATGAAATCAAGGGCAAGTGCTTAAGGGCTTCAAGGCCAACTACCGGGAATTGGTGGGGTAAAGGGGGCAAGCTCGATGTTACGGCCGTCCTTGGGGGCGCCGGCCTGCACCGTGGCATTCGTCGAGAACTGAGCGTGGGATCACCTGTGTCCGCGCCGGGTTCCATAGGCCCTCGGACCGTCGGAGCAACGGGCGTACCGATCACCGGCTACTCGCTAGTACTATCTGGCGGTCCCATTCGAAACAGCCGGCGGAGTTCTTCGATTTGGTCATCCAGGTTCGGCGCATTGATGCCGAAGCGGACCACCTGCTCCGGCCCAGACGCTTGGTTCGTCGCTTCGAACCCCGGTGGTGAAAGCCCACGGTCCTCGGGCAGAATGCGGCGAATTCGCTGGTTGCATGATGGATCGCTGTGATGAGCTCGCAGCCGCGACGCGAGTGATTTCTCCAATCGACTCAGGTTGACGCGCAGCGGCGCGGCCGAGCATTCCTGCGTGATGGGCTTGGTCGGAATCTCTCGCAGCGCTTTCCACTGCCGGTACGACGGCCGCATCTATGGCCGACGATAGCCGCACACTTGGGAGCAGATCCTGGATAAATGCGAAACGCTAGCGAGTGCATCGCACTTGGTAGAAAGGCTCGATTAGGACAGGTCCGAGGCTGATAAAATGAGCGCTTGGTACGGACGCGGCTCGTACCAGAGGGCACGGAATGGCCGCACCATTTGATATCCGAAGGAAGCTGCGATGAAAGGGCGTTTTGAGGGGGCAGAGCGTAGGAAGGTACTGGTCGAAGCGCTTGCAGCGCAGACCATTTGCTTGGGCATCAATGACCTGCCTGAAAAGATCGCGGACGTTTGCGAGCTCGTTGAGTTTAATGACAAAGACGTGTTTGTCCGTCAGGGCGATCAATCAAGTGACGTCTACCTCATCTTGACTGGGACGGTGAAGGTCTTCGTTGGCGAGAGGGAGGTGGCCCGTGTGGATGCTGGCAACCACGTCGGAGAGATGGCCGCCATCGAGGCATTGCCTCGCTCGGCAACACTATGTGCCGACGGCATGGTCGTAGCCGCGAAACTCAGGGAAAAGGACTTCACCGAACTGGCGGAGGCATTCCCGAGAATGTATCGGCAGGCGGCGTTCGAATTAGTTCGCCGCTTGGAGCGGCGTAACAGAGCGCTCGCCCGTGCCGACGCCAAGATCCACGTATTTGCTATATCGTCCGCAGAGGCTCTGCTCGTGGCTCGCACGGGAGTATTGGCGTTCGCACACGAGAAAAGTATCGATTTCTGGAACTGGCCAGAAGATGTTTTCGGCGTCAGTAACTACCCTCTTGAGGATCTCGAGGCGCATCTCGATAAAGCTGACTTCGCAATTGCGATTGCGCAGGCGGACGACAAAACCGTGTCGCGGAAGAAAGGSTCTCGTAGTCCCCGAGATAATGTCGTGTTCGAGCTCGGTCTGTTCATGGGTCGCCTTGGCCGGCAGCACACAATCCTCATGAAGCCCGAGGGAGTTAAGCTCAAGCTACCCAGTGATCTCGTTGGAGTGACTACCGTTGACTACCCTGCAGATCTTCCCGCTGGCACTGCCAGTCACGCAATGAGCGCAGCGTGGGAAAGGGTCCGGGCGCATATCGCCAAGGTTGGTCGATGAATCCTGACGAACGAGCGCTCGTAACGGCTGCGATCAAGAGGGGGCTCGATCACGCTGAATCCAACTGGGAGCAAGTCGGGCATCTGCTTGAAGCGAAAATGGCGATCTCCATGGACTCATATGCCATGGACCGCGCCGATTCGCATATTCCTGGCCATTCGGCTGTCGACCTGGATAAGCCGAAGGTGGACGACTTCATCGCACTGGTTGTGGATATGCGAAAATCCACTGAGCGCTTAAAGACTTTCCTCAAAGGGGCCAAGGTCAATTCTTTTCAGCGCGTGTATTACGAAACGTCGGCCTTACTCCCGGCATTTACCGTCACGTGCGAGTTCGATCAGGGCTCGGTCACAGAATACCTGGGTGACGGTGGTCTGGTGTTATTCCGGGTCGACAATAACGATGTAGAGCAGTCGGTCAGAAAGGCATATCGCGCAGCGAAGCATTGCATTGGAGATATGCGTGACCTGATCAACGATGCAATTGGTAAGCGTTACAGATTGCCGCCACTTGACTTGGGTGTCGGGCTGGCAAAGAGCAGCGCGATGGTGACCTTGGTGGGTATCCCCGGTAACTTCCAGCCCAAGGCCATTGGAACGTGCGTTTGGGACGCGACGAAATTAAGTGCGGGCTTTAACGCCGTACATGTTTCCCAATCCTTTCGGGATGCCTGGCCTACATCCAAAAAAGGGCTCATGCGATTTAAGTCCCTTAACTTGAGTCATGTGACCGGCTACAAAATGGGGTCTGAAAAGGCATAAGTTGTCTATGCAGCGAGAGGCGACGTGATGAAGTCTCTCGGGCGGAAGTCGACGATTTCTTGCACTTTCTCGCGCTGAGCGTCCGCCTCGAGGCGATGGCTCTAGATTCATTGACGCAGAATTCAACTCGCCGTCGGTAGGGGTGCACCGTTTGGCGGTGCTGCGCACGAGCTAAGAATTGAGGCGGGTACGGGCGACGCGGTGACAGTCGGGGTGTCCTGCGGGAGGGGGCCGGCGGTGCTTCATGGAAGGTGGTGACCAGAGCGCGCGTCGGTCCACTGGTTCGCGACGGCGTCATACGCCTCGGCTCAAGTCGTCTGATCCGCGGTCGATATGACGGAGAGCACCGGCCGACGAGTCGTCGGGTGGATTTCGAGGTGCAGGGAGGTGATGATACGCCGTCACCTGCCAGGTGCATGGGACGTTGAACTCAGGGAGAGGGGCTGTGGGGGTTATTGTTCCATCGGGTCATGAGGATCTGTCGCGCCAGGTGTTTGGGCGCTTTCGTTCACTCGTCGTGGACCAGGTGATCGACATCATCAGTCCCACAGATCTGGACTGCTGGCTACGTAATTTTGAGACAGCGCCGGCCCAGTATCTCGCCGCCCAGCTATTGAGCGCGGCGGTCATCCGTACGAACAAAATGATCACCAGCAGCTACCGGCATATCGCCGAGGTYGTTCTGCCGGACCTAATGCGTTCGGCGGGCCTATGGAACTTCGACTGCATCGAGGACTTTCTCTCCGCCCTGCATGCCAAGAAGCCGACAATGCCACTGCGCATCATGCCGGTGGATGGCCTTCGCATCGATCGCAAGCCCGGTAACTCGGCCGATTCCGTTGTGCGAAATTTCACCATCGCCGCCAAGGTCGGCGATGGATACCTGTGGCGGACTGACGATCCCAACGCATGGCAGCCCTTTTCGGGCCTATTGGTCCTGATAGATGACCTGTTGGGTACCGGCCGCCAGTTCACAGGCTTTGCCGAGAAGTACCGGCTGAATGACCTTCCCCCGCAGACGAAGTGCGTCTATATCCCGCTATTGGCCACGGCCAAGGGTATGGACAAGGTGAGCAAGAAGTTCCCTCGCGTTGAGATTAGACCCGTGGAATCCTTGCACGCGAACGCGGGCTTCTTCAGTGGCATGCCCGACGGCTCCGGGCTGTGGGCACGAGACAAGTCCAACACGGCTGCGGACATGCGTGCGCTGTACACACAGATCATGAGCGAGAAAGACGTGCCAAAGGAAGGTCGGTACTCGCTGGAGCTCAGCGTGCTGTTGCCGGGACGTACGCCCAATAACTCGCTTCGTGCGTATTGGAACTCTACCGGCCAATGGCGGCCATTGATGTCTCGCTAAGGGCTCTGTCATGAAACTCGAAAGCATCGTCGACGAATTCGTCAACAACCGTGCCGAGCAGCTTGACGCTGACGTGACGCATGAATTCATCGTGCCGCATCACTTCAGCCAGCTCACCCTCCATCGGGACCGCAAATCGGTTCGCGTTATCGGAGGGCGGGGGTGCGGCAAGACCATTTTCTTGCGCTACTTCTCCCATTGCACCCAGTTGAGTGCCAAGCACGCCGAGGTGCCTGGGGAGGTCTTCGGGCAAGGTATTGGGCTGTACTGGCGGACAGATACGGGCTTCTGCGATCTCATGAAGCCGGAATGGCTCGGTGATCAGCACGCCTACCGCGCCTTTCTGCACTACATCGCCGTCGTGGTGCTTGAGGAAGTCGCGCTCTTCATCAATACCCTGGCGAAGGCGCCGCTCCTGGGTGGGCCTATCGACCTGCGTGCACGTCCACTACCGGAATCGGCCGACATTCTGCTATCGCAAAAGGTAGGCAACTACGCGGACCTGCGCGACTTCGCCAAGAGGCGGCGCTTTCAGCTAAGTCAGTGGGTTCAGAACCCGGAGTCGGACGCCCCGACGTTCCTGCGCATCGATGACCTTCTGAGCGAGATCGGCGACGACATTGCCTCGGCGGACCCGCGACTTGAGAGATTGTTCTTCCGGGTGTTCGTCGACGAGTTCGAGAACCTAAAGGAAAACCAGCGCCGCTTGGTCTGTGATCTGGTCAAGCATCCCCGGCCGCGCTACTCGTTCAATCTCGCTATGCGCAAGGACTCGGTCGACCAATTCATTACCAGCGGCGGCGAGCAAATCGTCGAAACACACGACATCCGCTCCATCGATCTGGAAAAGCTGGTTGGGAAGACGGGCAAGACGTTCAAGTTGCTCGCTGCCGAGTTGCTGCTGATGAAACTGTCCAAGCAGCGAGTCGATGTGGGCTGTCCTGAGTTCCGGGTTGACCGGCTGCACGCGCCTGGGCGGGTCAGCGAACGTCTGGGTGAGGACTACACGCAGGCCATCCGCGCTGCGGCGGGACGGCTACTGCCTGGCCGTACGTCCGCTGAGATTGCCAAAGGCGTGTTCGAGGACGCTCCGCTGCGACGGCGACTGACCGACGTGGCGACCAAGGGATTGCAGAAGCACCGGGTAACGTCCTTGTCGGCTGTCCAGTTCCAATACGTGGACAAACCGGTGGCCAGTATCGTCGCGGCCTTTGTGCTCAATCGCGATAAACCGGGTCCGCAATTGGTGCTCGACGCTTTGGAGAACTTCCATGGGCGCAGCAGTTCGCCGAATCCTTTCAACGACTGGGAAAGTAATAACCTGCACGGCGCCTTGTTCTATCTGTACGACGGTTTGCCGAACCGGCCTAACCCTCTTTACGCGGGATTCGACCGCTATTGTCAGATGTCCGCGCCGAATCTTCGGTTCTTCCTTGAGTTCTGTCACACCGCGTTGCGCGATGTGACGTTGTCGGTGGAGGGCAGCGCGTCGGGCGACTTGCAGTGCGTACCGTGGGATGTCCAGGCCTTTGCGGCCAAGGACACCAGCGCGTTGTTGCTGAAGGATATCCCCAATCTGGGCCTACGCGGGCGCGAACTCCAGACGCTTATCAAGCGCCTAGGGCGTCTGTTTCAGACCGCGCACCGCCGCGCTTCGCTCAGCGAGCCAGAGATCAATCACTTCTCCATCGACGAAGCTGACAAGGAGGGTTTGACCGATCAGACACGCAGCCTGCTGCGTGAGGCGCTGATCTGGTCGGTTCTRTACGAAGAGAAGGACACGAAGAACAAGAGTGACGCTTCGCTTGTTCAGCACGATTACATCCCCAACCCGATCTTCAGTGCCTATTTCGGGATCAGCTACCGCAAGCGCAAGAAGATCACGTTGAAGGCATCGGAGGTCAACGTGATCTTCTCAGGCAGCGACAATCACTTCGAGCTGCTACTGCGAAACTTCCTGGCCAAATGGGACCTGATTGCCGGGCCTGCGGACATGAATCAGGGGTTGTTCGAGTGATCCGCTTCACCGACATGCGGCAACTCGGGCCGGGCGCTGCCAAGACTCCCGAGGACTTCGACGTCGTCTTCCACGGGCCGGCCATAGACGACCGCGGTGATCATTCGCTCGCGGTCGCCACCGCCAGTGCAGCACGGGCGGTGCCGGTGAGTTATGACCCGCAGAGCTTCAGGATTACCGTCGGCGATACCACGTTTCGTGTGGCTGACCTGGACCAGCTCCGCCAAGCGTATCCGGGAGGAAAGATTCTTCTGGATGCGACGTCCCTGGATGCTGTGGAGATCCTAATCCTCACCCGCGCGTTCCTGCATTGCACGGCAC
>NZ_JBFUJE010000079.1:0-12733 GCF_056401535.1 Luteibacter sp. P4_E6
GACCGCGTATCCGCTGGCCTCGCCGCGGTCGCGGCATCACCCGCGATCAAGGCGCCGAAGGGTACGTGGGATTACCACGAGTCCGCCTCGACCGACCTGGCGTCGATGCCCGCCCCGGAGCAGCCCAAGGGTTCGCGCGTGCTCCGTGGCGCCGTCTACCGGATCACCCGCGCGGACGGCGGCGTCGAGTACACCAATATTCCCCAGGGGGGCGGTGGTGCGAAGGGGCAGAGCATCAAGATGCTCTTCACCTATATCGCCACCTGCGCCGCCTGCGACGTGCATTCGAAGATCGACTGGAACAGCGTGGGGCTCAACATCGTTGCGTATGGCGATGCCATCTCGTCGGCCAGTCACGAGTTCGGCGTGGACGAAGCGCTGTTGCGAGCGATCATCCATGCGGAAAGCGCGTTCAACCCGCGTGCGTTGTCCGTCGCGGGCGCGCAGGGCCTGATGCAGTTGATTCCCTCCACGGCGCGCGACATGGGCGTGCTGGACGCTTTCGATGCGAACCAGAATATTCGTGGTGGCGCGCGGTATCTCGCGCTGCTGCTGCGGAACTTCAACGGCAACGAACGCCTCGCGGCGGCCGCGTATAACGCGGGCCCCGGTGCCGTGCAGAAGTACAACGGCGTGCCGCCGTATGACGAAACGCAGGTGTATGTCGAGCGCGTCGGGGTGCTTCGCAAGCGCTATGGCGAGTCGCTAAAGCAGCGTCCCAGCACCAACGTCCCGTTGGCTTCCCGCGGCACCTGACGGCCCCATACCCCCGCTCGTTAGGAGCCGATTCATCGGCGATTCCTGACGTAGTCGCGACCTGCCATCGCCGATGAATCGGCTCCTACTAGGCAGGGCATCGCGGGGCAGGGGTTTCGCCGGGCGGGGGGGCATCGCCGATGAATCGGCTTTACCGGGCGGCGCCTTGCAGGGCCTGCATGGGTGCCGTGGGTGGCCGCTGGGTGGGGGTGATCGTGCTGGCGAACGGTGCGCCGTTGCGCAGTCCGGAAATCGCGATCGCCACGCCGGGCTTGAACGCGGCTTCATGGCGGCGCAGGTCGGAGGCGTCGAGGATGTCTTCGCCGCCGATCTTCAGGATCACATCGCGCTGCTGGATGCCCGCCATGGCCGCGGGGCCGCCGGGGGATACATCGTTCACCACGACGCCGCGCGCCGCGGAGGGTAGGCCGCTGTCGGCGGAAATCGGGACGGCGCCGTAGTCCGCGCCGATCCAGCCGCGCACGACATGGCCGGTCTGCACGATCTGGTCGAGGACCTCGCGCGCACTGGACACGGGAATGGCGAAGCCGATGCCTTCGGCGCCCACGGCCTGGCCGATCAGCGAGGTGTTGATGCCCACCAGGTCGCCATGGGCGTTGACCAGGGCGCCGCCGGAGTTGCCGAAATTGATCGCCGCGTCCGTCTGGATGAAGTTCTCCAGGCTGGACAGGTTGAGCTGGCGCCCGATGGCGCTGACGATGCCCATGGTCACGGTTTGACCAATGCCGAAGGGATTGCCGATGGCGAGCACCACATCACCCACGCGCGGACGGCGATCCGGATCGGTCATGTGGATGGCGGGCAGGTTGCCGGCGTCCACCTTGAGCACGGCGAGGTCGGTCTCGTCGTCGGAGCCGACCACGCGGGCCTTGGCCACGCGCCCGTCGTAGAGCAACAGCTGGATGTCGTCGGCGTTGGCAATGACGTGGTTGTTGGTCAATACGTAACCATCGTCGCTGACGATCACCCCCGAGCCCAGGTTCTGCTGGCGCCGTGTACGCGCCGGCCCCGTGGGTACGCTGAAAATGCGCTGCAGCACGGGGTCGGAGTAAAGCTGGCGCGGCTGCTCGGTGACCATCTTGTTGGCGTAGATGTTGACCACGGAGGGCGCCGCCTTGGCCACGGCGTCCGCATACGAGGCCGGCCCGGAGGCGGGTGAATCGCCTGTGGTCGTCGCCGTGATGCCGGTGGGAGCGGTGAAGCGCTGGCGGAGAAAGGCGCCGCTACCGGGCCAGAACAGGCCGATGATGAAGGCCACGGCAAGGCCGAGCACGACGAAGCGGGCAATGAAGGCGAGCGTGCGGGCGGCGTGTTTCATCTAAGAACTGAGGGATCCTGTCGTCGTCGCATCGCCGTGCCCATGGCACCCCTTGCCCCTTATGGGATAGGGTGGCGTCCAGTTTATTGTACGTCGCTAGTGCTGACGTTACACTGACGCGATTTGCGGAAGCCGATTTCCGAACGAACCGGCGATAGGGGTCCGCAACCTCAATGGCAAAGTTCCGGAGAGCCTGATGGCGAACGAAGTCGTCGATCACGGGCGCCGTCGCTTCCTTACCGTTACGACAGCAGTCGTAGGTGGTGTGGGAGTGGTCGCGGCGGTCGTGCCCTTCATTAAGTCGTGGGAACCAAGTGCAAGGGCTAAGGCGGCAGGTGCGCCTGTCACGGTCGATATCAGCGCCATCGATGCGGGCCAGAAGGTCACTTTCGCATGGCGTAGCCTTCCCGTTTTCGTGGTCAACCGCACCAAGGACCAGCTGGCCCAGCTGAAGGGCCTCGAGCCTCGCTTGCTGGATCCCCAGTCGTCCAACACGGAACAGCAGCCCAAGTACGCGACGAACGAAACCCGTTCCATCAAGCCTGAGTGGCTGGTCGTCATTGGCCTGTGCACCCATCTGGGCTGCGTTCCCGATTTCGTCCCGGACATCAAGCCCGAGCCGTTCGACGCGAACTGGAAGGGTGGCTTCTACTGCCCCTGCCATAAGTCGCGCTACGACCTCTCAGGCCGCGTGTTCAGTGGCGTGCCCGCACCGAAGAACCTCCCTGTGCCGCCGTACCACTTCGTGGACGACACGCACATCCAGATCGGTGTCGATCCGAAGGAGGCCGGCTGATGGCTAACCTATTTGACTGGGTCAACGAACGTGCGCCGAACCTGGCGCCCACGTTCCGCAAGCACATGACCGAGTACTACGCGCCGAAGAACTTCAATCTTTGGTACTACTTCGGCTCGCTGGCGATCCTGGTGCTGGTCAACCAGATCGTGACCGGCATCTTCCTCACCATGAACTACAAGACGAGTGCGCTGGAAGCGTTCAACTCGGTCGAGTACATCATGCGTGACGTGGAGTGGGGCTGGCTGATCCGCTACATGCACTCCACGGGTGCCTCGCTGTTCTTCGTGGTCGTGTTCCTGCACATGTTCCGCGGGATCATGTACGGCTCGTTCAAGCGTCCGCGCGAGCTGGTGTGGATCCTCGGCATGCTGATCTTCCTGGTCCTGATGGCCGAAGCCTTCATGGGCTACGTGCTGCCGTGGGGCAACATGTCGTTCTGGGGCGCGAAGGTCATCATTTCGCTGTTCGGCACCATTCCCTACATCGGCCCCGGCCTGGTGGAGTGGATCATGGGCGACTTCCTGCCCGCCGACGCCACGCTCAACCGCTTCTTCGCGCTGCACGTGATCGCGCTGCCGCTGGTTCTCCTGCTGCTGGTGGTGCTGCATCTGGCCGCGCTGCATGAAGTGGGTTCGAACAACCCGGACGGCGTGGACGTGAAACATGGTCCGAAGGGCAATCGCTGGGATGCCAGCAAGCCCATCGACGCCATTCCGTTCCACCCGTATTACACGGTGAAGGACCTGGTCGGCGTGGGCTTCTTCCTGCTGATCGCGGCGTTCATCATCTTCTTCGCGCCCACGTTCGGCGGCTGGTTCCTCGAGCACGACAACTTCACCCCGGCCAACAACCTGGTGACGCCGACGCACATCAAGCCGTCGTGGTACTTCACGCCGTTCTACGCGATCCTGCGCATGATCCCGTCGTTCTTCGGCACGGCCATCTGGGGCGTGATCGGCATGTTCGGCTCGATCCTGATGCTGGCCTTGCTGCCATGGCTGGATCGTGGCGAAGTCCGCTCGGTACGCTTCCGTGGCATGGGTTACCGCATCGCGCTCGCCGTGCTGGTGATTTCGTTCCTGTCCCTGGGTGCGGTCGGCGCCGGCGTCACTGCCGAGCTGATTCCCGAGTGGTTCCCGGGCGCGGACGCGACCACGTTGGAGAACGCCTTCGGCCGCGTCATGACGGTGGCCTACTTCGGGTTCTTCATCTTCATCTGGGTGTACACGCACTTTGGCCTCGAGAAGACCAAGCCGGTTCCGGAACGGGTGACGACGCATGATTAAGCGCTATCTATCCGCCATGGCCCTGGCGCTGGGCCTCTTCGTCGTCACCGTTCCCGCCTTCGCACAGGAAGGCGGTGAGGGTCTGCCCTCGGCCGGGACGAACGTGAATGACCGTGCGTCGCTGCAGCGTGGCGCCAAACTGTTCTTCAACTACTGCGTCGGCTGCCACTCGCTGAAGTACGTGCGTTACTCGCGCGTGGCCAGCGACCTCGGCCTGAGCGAAGACGAGGTGATGTCCAACCTCAACTTCACCGGCGCGAAGTTCGGTGAACCGGTGATCTCGCACATGCCGGCCGATTCGGCGAAGACCTGGTTCGGCAAGGAGCCGCCGGATCTCTCGCTCGAAGCGCGCGCCAAGGGCGTGGACTTCATCTTCAATTACCTGAACTCGTTCTACCTCGACCCGAGCCGTCCGGTCGGCTGGAACAACACGGTCTTCCCGAACGCCTCCATGCCGAACCCGTTGTGGGAACTGCAGGGCTTGCAGGTCGCCGTCCATTCCGAAGCCACGCCAGGCCACGATTCGGTGGTGGAGAAGCTCGAACTCTCCCAGCCGGGCCGCATGACACCGGAGGAGTTCAAGGGCGCGACGCGCGATCTCGCTACCTTCCTCGAGTACACGGCCGAACCGGCTGTCCTCCAACGCCAGTCGGTCGGCGTGTGGGTGGTCCTGTTCCTCGCCTTGCTCACCTTCCTGCTGTACCTGGTGAAGCATGAGTACTGGAAGGACGTTCACGAGAACCACTGAATGATGTCCCTCGGGGCGGCCTGACCGGTCGCCCCGTTTTATTTGCGGCAGGGAGAGGGCTCGCACGCATGGTCCAGAATGCTCGTTCGCGAACGGCTTTGACGCTGTACACCAGCGCCGACGATATCCACTGCCACCGTACCCGGCTGGTGCTGGCGGCCAAGGGCGTGGCGTACGACCGGATCATCCTGAAGGCCGACGAGCCTACCCCCGACCTGCTAGAGCTGAATCCCTACGGCACGCTGCCGACCCTGGTCGACCGTGACCTGACCGTCTACGACCCGATGATCGTCGTCGAGTATCTCGACGAGCGTTATCCGCATCCTCCCCTCATGCCGATCGACCCGCTGTCCCGGGCCCGCCTGCGCCTGGCGACCTGGCGTATCGAGAACGACTGGCTTCCCGAGATCGAGACGATCGGCGAGGGTGGCAAGGCTGCCGATGGCGGTCGCCGCCGGTTGCGCGAGCACCTGCTCCTGTCGGTGCCGCTGTTCCGGGCCTCGCGATTCTTCCTGAACCCGGAAATGAGCCTGATCGACTGTCTGGTCGCCCCGGTTGTCTGGCGCCTGCCGCATCTGGGCGTGGACCTGGGCAAGGAGGGCAAGCCGATCGTCGACTACGGCGAGCGCCTGTTCCACAGCCAGGGCTTTGCCCGCAGTCTCACGCCGGAAGAGCGCAACATGCGTCCGGACTTCAATTTCGCGCCCGGTTAGCCTCGTTACCGCGTATCCCGTAAACTGTGCACATGGATACGAACGAAACCTCGGGCATGACCTCCAATCGGCCCTATCTGCTGCGCGCCATCTACGACTGGATCAGCGACAACGGCCTGACCCCGTACGTACTCGTGGACGCGGCGCAGCCGGGCGTGAAGGTGCCGGCGCACGTCGTGAAGAACGGCCAGGTCGTTCTCAATCTCGCCATGCGTGCCGTCGCGCACCTCGACCTCGGTAACGACCGCATCGCCTTCCAGGCGCGCTTCTCGGGCGTGAGCCAGTCCATCGTCATCCCGATGCAGGCCGTGCTGGCGCTTTACGCGCAGGAGAACGGGCAGGGCATGATGTTCCCGGCCGACGAAAACGAAACCCTGCCCACCGACGGCATCGAAGCCGCCGACGAGGCCGAGGCACCGGCACCGTCCGCCGGTGGCGATGACGACCGGCCCAAGCGAGGCGCTCCGCACCTTCGGGTCGTCAAATAAACGAAACCCGCCGAAAGGCGGGTTTTTCGTTATGGCTGTTTGGCGTTCTGGCGCTCTGGCGTTCTGGCTGTTGTAGGAGCCGATTCATCGGCGATCCTAACGTGTCGTAAACCCCATCGCCGATAAATCGGCTCCTACCGAGCGGGTTCTCGCCAGTTTCCTGTTGTCGCCAGTTTTCTAATGAAGCCGCCGCCGGTCGGCCAGCGAAATCACATTCGCCCCATGCACGATCGAATCCGTCGCCACGACAGTCTCCAGGGCCGGCGATCCGCTCATCGGCAGTGAGAAGCTCACCACGTCGTGTCCGGCCATCCACAAGCGCGCCATTTCGCGTGACTGGCCGTCTTCGCTGACTTCGAACACGTAGCAGCGCTCCAGGCGGCGTACACCGTCGACRCCCTGCAGGCGGATCGAGCGAAGCCCGACACTCTGATCCAGCAGCTGGAGGCCATGGCGCTTGCACAGCGAGGCCGCGGCGCGCACGGCGACCTCGCGGGCGCGAGTGAGCCGGTACCAGCTGGCAATGCCAGCGGCCAGGGCCATGAGCCAGAACAGATCGGTGAAGGAAGCCATGGGGTCAGTGTGTGGCCGCTGCGGCGCGACCACAAGCCCCTATAAGGGCATCGCCGATGAATCGGCTCCCACAAGAAGCCGGAATGTGGGAGCCGCTTCAGCGGCGATTCCTACAAACCCCCGTGTTTCACATCCAACCGAAGGGACAGATCAATCGCCCTCACGTTCTTGGTCAACGCCCCGCTCGAGATGAAATCCACCCCGGTCTCCGCAATCGCCCGGATCGTATCGATCTCGACGTTGCCCGAAACCTCGAGCGGCATACGTCCCGCGGTGAACGTCACGGCCTCGGTAAGCATCGCCGGGGTGAAGTTATCGAGCAGTGCGCGATCGGCGCCGGCATCGAGCGTCTGGGCCAGTTCGTCCAGCGTTTCCACTTCGACGATGAGCGGCAGTGCCGGGTGGATGCGGCGGGCGGCCTCGACCGCGGCCGGAATGCCACCCGCGGCGATGATGTGGTTTTCCTTCAGCATCATCGCGTCGAACAGGCCGATGCGGTGATTGGTGCCGCCACCGCAGAGCACGGCGTACTTCTGTGCGCGACGCAGGCCGGGCAGGGTCTTGCGCGTATCCAGCACGCGCGTGCGCGTACCCGCGATGGCATCGGCATAGTGCGAGGTCACGGTCGCCGTGGCCGAGAGTAATTGCAGGAAGTTGAGCGCCGAGCGCTCGGCTGTCACCAGTGCGCGCGCCTTGCCGGCAAGTCGGCAGATGATCGAGCCGGCGGGAACGCGGTCGCCGTCGTGCACCAGCCATTCGATGCGCACGTCCGGGTCGAGCTGGCGAAAGCAGGCCTCGAACCAGGCGGCGCCGCAGAGCACGGCTTCTTCGCGGCAGGTGAGCACGGCGGTCGCAGTGGCGCTGGCGTCGAGCAGATCGGCTGTCGCGTCGCCGGGGCCAATGTCTTCGGCGAAGGCGCGCTGCACGTCCGCAAGAATCTCGCTGGCTGGCGGCAGGGCGTCGGCCAGGTATTTCGGGTCGGGAGAGCTCATCGTGTCGTGCTGTCCGTGGAGGAAGGTCGCTACCTTAGCGCGGCCTCCCTTCGCTGGGGAGATCACGCCGCCGGCGTGGTCGCCTCGGGCTGACGCAGGCGCTCGACGATGGCATCCATGGCGCGGTCGAACAGGAGCGAGGAGTCGAGCAGGCGCGCCGTGCCGTTGGCGAAGGCCTGGGCGAGACCGGCAAGACTGTGGTCGGCAACCTTGAGGCCGCGACGATTGACGAACAGGAAGCGCCCGCTGATCGGGCTGACCCAGGACAGCTTGGCGCGATCCGTCGTGCCGTCTTCAGCCGTGAACTCGAGCCACTGGCCCACCTTGAGGTCGCGCGCCTGGGCGAGATTGCGCTCGTCGAAGGCTTCGTCCATCAGGGCCTCGTTTTCGTCGTCCGGCTCCGGCTCGAGCATGGGTTCCTCGATAGCCTGGATGGATTCCGGCAGCGGCATGACGCTGGAGACGAGGGTGCCCGACTCCGTTTCCGGCGTGGACTCGCCGAGCTGCTGACGGTAGAAGGCATGCAACTGGCCGAGCAGCTGTTCGGTGTCGCCTTCCTGGAAGGCCACCGAGGCAAGGCCACGACGCAGCGAACGTTCGATACCGGGCAGCAGCGAGCGCAGGTCGCGACGGCCGTTGAGGTCGTACACCGGCCGCGCGCTGGCGATGAAGTCGTCGATGAAACGCAGCGACTCGCGGAACTCGGGGGACTCGTCACCCTGGCGAAGCAGGGTGAGCACGATGTAGTTCGCCCAGGCGCGCGTGAGCACACCGTAGATGAGCGGCGGCAACGCGGCGCCACCGATACGGGTGACGATTTCCGACGCCGCGCGGCGACGTGCCTGTTCCAGCTTCTCGYGGCCGCGGGTGGACTCGGCGACGCGCTGTTCGGCCAGCTCGGCGCGCTTGCGGCTGACGTCGAGGAATTCCTGCAGTTCGCTGGCCAGGCGCGTGAAGATCACCACGTCGTCGTCGAAATCATGGAGCAGGCGCTCCACGATCGACTTGACCTTCTCGAACAGACGGCCATCGCGATCGGCCTCGGCCGACCAGCCCTTGGCGGCGTCGGCGAGGGCGTCGAGCAGCTGGCGCGCCGGGTGCGACTTGTGCGCGAACATGCGGCGGTCGAGCAGGGCCACCTTGAGGTACGGAATCTGCAGGCGTGCAAGCAGCACCTGCATTTCGGCCGGAAGGTTGTGATCTTCGAGGATGAACTCGAAGAGCATGCCGACCAGGTCGATGGTGTCTTCGTCCACGCCGGACACGTGCGAGGTCTGCTGACCACGGAGCTGGCCGATCTGTGCGAGCAGCTGCTCCTTCAGGTGAGCGACGTCGCGCGTGACGTCGGCCTGGGTGGCAAGTGGCGTCGCCTGCGAGGGCAGGCTGGCGATCTGGCTTTGCAGCAGGGTCAACGCGCCGAGCAACTCGGCGGCGCTGGGTAGCGGGCCGGTCTGCATGGGCGGCGAGGTGGCCGCGCCCATGACGACGGAGGCGCTGTCGCGCCGTGCCGAGAAGAGGGCGTGCAGCGACTGCATGAACTCGGCAGCGGCGACATCCGTTACCGGCGCGCTGCCGGCCGCCTGGGGCGGAGCGACGGCTGTGGTCGCGGGGCCGACGGGCGCCGGCGCATCGCTGCGACGGGTGGAGATTTCGTGGCGCAGCTGCGGAAGAACGCCCGCCGCGGCCAGTTCGTTGTTGATGTCGTCGTACAGCTCGTCGACGCCCGCGAGCACGTAGCGGTCGAACAACTTGTAGATGATGAGCTTGACGCGGACCTCGACCATCAGCTCGCGCATGGCCTGGCGGAACGCGGCAGCCAGGGCGGCGGGGCCGACCGGGTTGGACGCGTCGTCCATCTTGGTGCCACCGCAGATCACGGAGAGGCGCTGGTTGACGGCGAAGAGGGCGCGCGCGAGGCGCTGCTCGTTCTTGCCGATCATGCTGGTGATGGCGAGCGACTCTTCCAGCTCGTTCTCGCCGACCAGGCTCAGCTCGATGTTGGCGAGCGGACGGGCGGCGCCGTCGGCATTCGGCGCACGGGTGCGACCGGCTGAAAAATCGGCCAGGTCGCGGGCGACCTGGCCGAGGAAKGTCCGCTCGACGATCGCGCGCTTCTTGCGGACTTCGCGCATGCCGTCGAAGAACTGCGTCTGCGCCGCGTTGTTCTCCGCCTTTTCGGCGAGGTCGAACAGGGCGTCGTCGATGTTCTCGAACATGTTGGTCGCAAGCGCATGGAGGCGCTTGGTCGCGAGCCCCCGCACGGTGACCAGAAGGGCGCCCACACGCTCGCTGCGCGGGTCGAGGCGCTGGCTCAGGTCAACGACGTTGGACGGCTCACTCGCGTTGGTCATCACGCTTCTCTGGATTCTTACTGGCCCCCGCCCGAGGGGCCATTGTGCGGGAACGGATGCTTTAAAGTGTGACTCGCATCACGGATTTTGCGCGAGGCCGGATTCTGCCGTAAAGCCTTGCAACTGGGTCGTGCCGATACCCGCTTCGGGCAGCATGACGGGGATACCGTCTTCCACCCGATAGACCAGCTTGCCGTCCGTGGTGATGAGCCCTTCGGTGATCGTGTCGGTCACCTTTTCACCGGCGACGGTGTCGAGGCTGCCGGCGCGGATGGCGCCATTGAGGTTGTCGCGCTCGGTCGCGGTGAGCGGGCGCAGCGGTCGCTTGCTGACGGGGCAGCAGAGGATGTCGATAAGACGCTTGTCCATGGGAGCGGCCGCGAAGGGCCAACCTGTATGTAGATCGGGAATGCCCTTACAATAGCGACTTTTGGGTGCTCCGGCCATGACTTCCAACGAGGTGAACGAGGCGAACGCACCGCGCGTTGGCGTGGTGATGGGCTCGCGTTCGGACTGGGAAACGATGGAGCACGCCTCGACCACGCTGACCCGCATGGGCATCGTGCACGAGGTTCGCGTGGTGTCGGCTCACCGTACGCCGGACCTCCTGTTCGACTACGCGGATGCAGCCCGTGGCCGTGGCATCCAGGTCATCATCGCGGGCGCCGGTGGCGCTGCCCACCTCCCGGGCATGATCGCCGCGAAGACCGCCCTGCCGGTATTCGGCGTGCCGGTGCAGTCCAAGGCCCTCAATGGCATGGACTCGCTGCTCTCGATCGCACAGATGCCGGCCGGCATTCCCGTGGGCACCCTTGCCATCGGCCGTGCCGGCGCGACCAATGCAGCCCTGCTCGCCGCCTCGGTGCTGGCCCTGCACGACGCCGCCGTCGCCGCCGCGCTGGACGCCTTCCGCGCCGAACAGACCCGCAACGTCCTCGATCATCCGGATCCGCGCACGTGACCCGTAAGCTTCCTACGGTCGGCATCCTGGGTGGCGGCCARCTTGCCCGCATGCTTTCCCTCGCCGCCGCGCCGCTGGGCGTGCGCACCCTCGTGGTCGACGGCTCGGCCGAGGCCTGCGCCGGCCAGGTCACCGAACTGGTCGTTGCCGACTGGAACGACGACGAGGCGCTGGAAGCGTTCGCCGCCCGCGTGGACGTGGTCACCTTCGATTTCGAGAACGTGCCGGCCGCCACAGCCGAGCGCCTGGCGGGCCTCACCCATGTGTTTCCCAATCCGGGTGCGCTGTCCGTCGCCCAGGATCGCCTCGCCGAGAAGACCCTGTTCCGGGCCTCGGGGCTGAACACCCCGGATTTCGAACCCGTGGACAGTCGCGACGACCTGGTCCGCGCCGTGGCACGGATCGGCGCGCCCGCCATTCTCAAGACCCGCCGCCTGGGTTACGACGGCAAGGGCCAGTTTCGCCTGAAGACGCCGGATGATATCGATGCCGCCTGGGCTGCCTTGGGTGAGGCTGCCGCCTCGGTGGGCTTGATCCTCGAAGCCTTCGTGCCCTTCGACCGCGAGCTGTCTGTGGTGGCGGTTCGTGGTCGCGACGGGGGGTTCCGTACCTGGCCGCTGACCCGCAACTGGCATGTCGACGGTGTCCTGTCGCTCAGCCTGGCGCCGGCCCCCGGCACCTCGGACGCGTTGGAACAGGCCGCCATCGGCCATGCCCGCACGATCGCCGAGACGCTCGACTACGTCGGTGTCTTCGCCCTGGAGCTGTTCGTCCGTGGTGGCGAGCTGCTGGGCAACGAAATGGCGCCTCGTGTCCACAACTCGGGGCATTGGACCATCGAGGGCGCCCACACCAGCCAGTTCGAGAACCACGTGCGCGCCGTCCTCGGCCTGCCGCTGGGCGACACCGGCGTGCGTGGCGCCAGCGCCATGCTCAACTGGATCGGCGACATGCCCGACCCGACGCCGATCCTCTCGATTGCCGATGGCCACTGGCATGACTACGGCAAGGAAGCGAGGCCGGGCCGCAAGGTCGGCCACGCTACCCTCTGCGCTCCGGATGCCGGCAGCCTGCGGGCGAAGCTTGCCGACATCGGCGTCGCGCTGGGCCGCGAAGAACAGGTCGCTCCGGCCGTCGACCTCCTCGGCTAAGCACCTCGCTCAAGGCTTGCCTTCGGCCTCGCGGGCTCGGCTTTGCCGTCGCTCTCTACACTTGGGCGCTTCGCGGGGAGACCTTGGTGCCCACCCTCGCGGCTCAGACACGTCCTCCGCGTTCGAGAAGGAAAGGCCGCTCCGCGGCCCGTGTACCTACTGGCCTACGGCCGCTCCACTTGTGCGGAACTCGCCTCGAGGGTGGACACCAAGGTCTCTCACGACGATACGGTCAGCRGGAAGGAGAGCCGTTGGCGTGGGTGTGGCCGCCCAAGCGGRCCGTTACGGCSGTCGTGCTGGTACGGCCATTCCGGCTCGCCGAGCGCCTTCCTCGCGGCTGCTTCGCCTCGCGCGGACGATCGCGACCGGCGCGTGGGGGTTGCCGCTTGACGATGGCGACGAGCCGGCAGCCGAAGCGGCGTTGCTTCGTCGGCTCGRCCCGCACGAACCTCAAGGATGGGAAGAGCCTTCGGTGCCCACCCTCGAGGCGAGTTCCGCACAAGTGGAGCGGCCGTAGGCCAWATAAGTACACGGCCGCGCAGCGGCCTTTCCGGTACGAAACGCGGAGGACGTGTC